>CAZIWQ010000777.1:0-3942 GCA_964542355.1 uncultured Armatimonadia bacterium | reverse complement strand
ATCGAGGCGCCCACCGCCTCCTTCCGCTATCCGCACTTCATGGTCGGGCGCCAACCGACGTTCCCCATGCCTCCGCCCGCGACCATCCACGGGCAGGTCTGCGCCGCGCGTGGCGACACCGTGGCACCCGACGGCTTCCGCTTTGGCTATCGGTTCACCCACGAGTCGGAAGCCTCCGACCTGGAGCACGTACACGTCGTCGAGCCGAAGAGCGCGCGGGCGACCTTTGACTGGGAGGGCGGTAAGGTCCCGCACAACCTGGAGGGCACCGTCACTCCCACTTCGCGCGACTTCCTGTTCGGCGTGAAGCTCACGCTCTACATCGCCCCTCCGGAGTGTGGCGCGGTGTTCTCGTGCCCTCACTACGCCATGTCGCTGGGTCGGTCGCAGGATCTCGCGTATGTCGGCCGGGCGGAGGAAGTCGAGCTGACGCCCTCCCCGCAGGCCTACTTTGAGCACTCTCTGCTCCCGGCCGAGGCTCGCCTGTGGCTCGGCCGGGGCCTCGTCGTGACAATGCCACGCTACCTGGAGCGCGGCGCACAAGCCGCCGCGCACTTCGGGCACTACCTGGTGCTGCGCGAGCGGCTGTTCGTGCACCACGGGCCGCTCCCCGCGCCGTACGCACCCCTTGGCGAGTACATCGCCAGGCACGCGCCTGACGACGCCGAGCTCTGGGTCGACCCTGACACCCCGGAGCTCTACGGCGCCCGGCGCGGGGTGTGGTTCCACAGCCTGGTCTGAGGAGGCTCTGCCGTGGAAGACCTCTGGGCAAAGGGTGCGCTCCCGGGACACTCCGAGGGAGAGACGCTCGCCGCGCATACGCTCGCGGTCGTGAGTGACGCCGCACGGCTGCTCGCGCTGCGGCCGGGCATCGCGCGCTACGCGGCCCACCCGCGCTTCGCCCAGTGGCTGCTCCTCGCCGCGGCGTTCCACGATCTGGGCAAAGCGGCCACCGGCTTCCAGCAGGCGCTGCGGACCGACGAGCGCTGGGGCGAGCGTCATGAGGTCTTGTCCCTCGCCTTCCTGCAGCCGTTCACGCACGTGTGGGATGCCGACACCCGGCGCTGGGTGGCGGCGGCCGTGGTATCTCACCACCGGGACGCGGATGAGGTCGACCGGCGGTATGGGCCGTGGGTCGGTCCGGCGGACCTCGACCCCTTCCCGGGCGTCATCGCACAGCTTCAGGTTCCGGACGCCGAGCGCATCCTGGCGTGGGTGACCGGCGAGCTGCTCCCATGGGTCGCCGACCTCCTGACGGGGGAAGCGGCCGATGAGGTCAGGGGGGCATGCCCGGCATCCACAGCGCTCGACCATGCCGTCGCTGCCGCCTTCGTGCGCGAATGCCTTCGCGACTACCGGCGCCGGGTCCGCGCGTCGGCGGAGTTGTGTGACGCGGCGGACGGTGCCGACCGCAGCCTGGGGTTGGCGCTGCGCGGAGCCCTCATCACGGCCGACCACGCCGCCTCCGCGCATGTCGGCGACCTGCAGCCCTCGCCGTTGGCGCTCAGCCCACCCGTGAGCGAGCGCATCGGCATCCCCCCCTCTCATCTGCGGAGCCACCAACGTGCTCTGGCGCAGGTGGCGGGATCGGTCCTCCTCACGGCGCCAACGGGGTCCGGCAAGACCGAAGCCGCTCTGCTGTGGGCCGGAGCCCCACGCGCCGCGCGCGATCCGGCCGCACGTGTCTACTATGTGCTCCCCTACCAGGCCAGCATGAACGCCATGTACGACCGCATGATCGCGCGGTATGGGCTGGCCGAGAGTGTAATGGGGCTCACGCACGGCCGCGCCCTGCAGGCTCTATACGCGCGGCAGGCGGAAGCCGACGAAGCGACGCACGCGGCGCCCGTGGCGAGGGCGCTCGCCCAGCTTGCACGACTCCGTCGGTCTGCCGTGCACATCCTCTCACCATACCAGTTGCTGAAGGCCGCCTACCGCCTGCCCGGCTATGAAGCGCAGCTCGTCGACCTCGTGGGGGCCGACATCGTGGTGGACGAGGTGCATGCCTACGAGGCCCGCCGCGCCGGGCTCATCGTCTCGCTCTTCGGGTACCTCGCGGAGCAGCTCGGCGTCCGTTTCTGCGTCATGACTGCGACCCTCCCCGAGGTGCTGCGCCGCCGGCTCATCGCGGCAATCCCGGAGCTGCAGCTCACAGCCGCCTCTGCGGACGACTTCGCGCTGTTTCGCAGACACCGCCTGCGGCTGCATGAGTCCGCGCTGGAGGAGGACGCCACTCTTGCTGCCATCGCCGACACGGTGCGGGCGGGCCGCTCTGTGCTGTGCTGCTGCAACACGGTGCGCCGCGCGCAAGCGGTGCGCGCATCGCTTGCCGAGCGCCTCGGCCACCCGGTCGAGTTGCTGCACGGGCGCTTCAACGCCCGTGACCGCAATCTGAAGGAGCGGCGACTGACTGGGGGTGTGGGCGCCGACCGCGCCCCGCTGCTGGTCGCCACCCAGGTGGTCGAGGTCAGTCTCGACATCAGCTTCGATACTATCCACACCGAGATCGCGCCGTTGGAGGCCCTGCTTCAGCGATTCGGCCGCGTGAACCGGGTGCCCGCCGCAGGCCACATCGCCGATGTCCATGTGCATGCCCCGCCGGACATGGACGCCGGGGTTTACGACGAAGCCCTGGTCCGCAACACGCGGGCGCTCCTGACAGACCTCGACGGCGAGGTGATCGACGAGTCACTGACCTCGGAGTGGCTTGACCGCACCTACGCGGGTGAGGTCGGGGAGACGTGGGAGCGAGAGTTCACCCGGGCCGCCGACGAGTTCCGACGCTTCGTCCTCGATGACCTGTACCCCTTCCAGTCTGACGCGAGTCTGGAGGAGGACTTCTATCGGGCCTTCGACGGCGTCGACGTGCTGCCGGCCTGTCTCCTCCCCGAGTACCGCGAGCTAACCGTGGACGAGCCGCTGCGCGCGGCAACGCTACTTGTCAGCGTGTCGCATCGGCAGTTGGGGCGGCTGCGTGCGGCCGGGAGGGTCTCGCAGGAAGGCGCGACCGGCACCCTTGTGGTTGACGCACCGTACGACTCAGACTGCGGGCTGTCCTTCGACGCCGCCGCTCCCAAGGAGTGATCCCATGCCCGTCCTCGTCGTCGACGAGTTCGGCTGTTTCATCGGCAAGCACGGCGACCTCGTTCAGGTCCGCAAGGGGCCCGAGACCCTCGTCGAACGCCCCCTCGAAGACCTCTCCTGCATCAACATCGAGGGGCGCGGCATCTCGCTCTCCGTCGACCTCATCCACGAATGTGCCCTGCGCGGCATCCCCATCAACTGCGTCGCCTTCGACGGCGAGCCCTACGCCAAGATCATGTCCCCGCTGCTCACCGCGACAGTGGAGACACGCCGCGAGCAGCTTCAGGCCTTCGAGGACGCGCGCGGCGTTGCCATCGCCCGGGCCACGATCGACGCCAAGCTCGCGAATCAGCGCAGCCTGCTCTTGTACTTCGCCAAGTACCGCAAGCGGGCGGCACCTGAGCTGGAGCAGCAGCTCGGCGCGGCCGCCGCGGCCCTCGCCGCCTTCCGCAGCGACCTCGCCGCCGTGACGGGGGAGCGCATCGACGATTGCCGCGCCACGCTGCTCAACATCGAGGGCCGCGCCGGGGCCGCGTACTGGGAGGCCGTCTGGAAGCTGTTGCCCGACGCGGTCACGCCGCCGAAGCGCGTGCACCAGGGTGCCACCGACGCGACCAACTGCCTGCTCAACTACGGCTATGGCATCCTCTACTCGCAGTGCTGGAGTGCCGTCCTGCTGGCGGGTCTCGACCCGTTTGGGGGCTTCATCCACGTCGACCGGCCGGGGAAGCCCTCGCTGGTGCTTGACCTGCAGGAGATGGTCCGCCAGCCGGTGGTCGATCGGTCGGTGCTGGCGCTGCTCACTAAGGGGTTCCGCGTGGAGTTCGAGGAGGAGGGCCGCCTCGAGTAGCAGGTCCG
>CAZIWQ010000776.1:0-3945 GCA_964542355.1 uncultured Armatimonadia bacterium | reverse complement strand
TGCGGCTTCTGCGAAGCCGCATTCGCTCCTCAGGATGACATCGGCCCAGAGGCCGTGTTCGTGCGGTCGCCGACGGGCTGGCCAAAAAGCAGCGGCGTCGGGACGGTCGGCCTACGTGGCTGCGGCTCGTACCTCGCCGCAGCCCCTCGTAGTCCGGCCCCCCTGGGGGCCCGCAGCGTGTGCTCTCCCCGGAATGCGGGCACTGGCACCAGGTGCGGTAGCACTCTGGAGACCCGGCCGGCAGTGGCCCTCTCCGCCGGGGCTCGCGGGCAGTGCCAGAGCGGTGGGGCGGCGTCGCGACGTGGTCGCCAGTCCCCTGCGGGTGTGGCGTGCCGGGCGTGTCGACCGTACCCGGCGTCGCGCACCCCTCAACCACACCATTGGGAGGTCAGTCGGCATGACTGCCGGACAGTTGAACCCCAGACCGCGCATCCTCATGGGGCCCGGCCCCAGTAATGTGCACCCCCGCATCCTCCAGGCCATGGCCCTGCCGTGCATCGGCCACCTCGACCCTGAGTTCATCGCGATCATGGAGGAGACCAAACGCTTCCTGCGGGAGGTCATGCTTACCCGCAACGAGCTGACCATCCCCGTGTCGGGCACCGGCAGTGCGGGGATGGAAGCCTGCGTGTGCAACCTGGTCGAGCCCGACGATAGCGTCGTCATCTGCCTCCACGGCGTCTTTGGCACCCGCATGGCCGACGTCGCCGAACGCTACGGCGCCCGCGTGACGCGCGTGGAGGCCCCGTGGGGCGAGCCGATCTCCCCGCCGGACGTCAAGGCCGCGATCGCAGCCGCCAGGCCGAAGCTCGTCGGGATCGTACACGCCGAAACCTCCACCGGCGTGCTCCAGCCCCTCGAAGAGATCTCACACGATACGCACGCCGCCGGCGCCCTACTGCTCGTGGATGCCGTTACCAGCCTCGGTGGGCATCCGGTCAGGGTGGATGAGTGGGGGATCGATGCCTGCTACTCCGGGACCCAGAAGTGCCTGGGGGTTCCCCCCGGGCTGGCTCCGGTGTCGTTCTCCCCGGCCGCCATGTCCGCCATCCTCGGCCGCAAGACTAAGGTCGCCAACTGGTACCTCGACCTGACCCGGGTCAGTAGCTACTGGGGCCAGGATCGCACCTACCACCATACCGCCCCGATCAACATGATCTACGGACTGTACGAGGGGCTGAAGCTGGTGCTGGAGGAGGGGCTGGAGGCCCGCTGGGCCCGCCACCGAGCCAACCACGAGCTACTCGTGGCCGGGCTGGCGGAGATGGGCCTGCGCTTGTGGCCCCAGCCCGAGTATGCCCTGTGGAGCCTCAACGCCGTCACTGTCCCCGAGGGAGTCGATGAGCCCGCGGTGCGGCAGTACCTCCTGCGGGAGTTCGACCTCGAGATCGGCGGGGGCCTCGGGAGCCTCAAGGGCAAGGTCTGGCGTGTCGGACTGATGGGCTATACCTCGAGCAAGCAGAACGTCGCCCTGTTCCTCACCGCACTGCGCGAAGCGCTCGCGGCACAGGGGTACCCGGCAGGTGGCAGGTAAGACCGTGCTTCCCACCATGAGCCTGACGCGGCAGCGACAGTTCCTCCGCGATCTCACCGACATCGTGGGTCCCGATGGTGTGTGCCATGAGGAGCGCGACCTGGCGCTGTACCAATACGACGGCACGGTCAGCACCGCGCGCCCGGACTATGTCGTGCTCCCCCGGACCACCGCCGAGGTGAGCTCCGTCGTGCGCCTCGCCAATGAGTGGGGGATGCCGCTCATCCCCCGCGGCGGGGGCACGTGCCTGTCCGGCGGCTCTCTCGCCGTCGAGGGCGGGATTGTCGTCGCGCTGACCCGGATGGACGAGATCCTGGAGCTTGATCTGCCGAACCAGCGGGCTGTCGTCCAGCCCGGCGTCATCAACATGGACCTGCTCACCGCGGCGGAGAGCCGGGGCTATCTCTACGCCCCCGACCCGGCCAGCCAGAGCGTCTGCACTCTCGGCGGGAATGTCGGCGAGAACTCCGGCGGCCCGCATTGCCTCAAGTACGGCGTGACGGCCAACCACGTCCTCGGCGTCGAGATGGTGCTGCCCGATGGCGAGGTCCTCATCGCGGGCGGGAAAGCCCTCGACTGGCCCGGCTATGACCTCACCGGCGTGATCGTCGGCAGCGAAGGGACAGCCGGCATCGTCACCGCGATCGTGTGCCGCCTGCTGCCGCTGCCCGAGACGATCACCACGATGCTGGCCGCGTTCGCGTCCCTGGACGACGCCAGCCGTACGGTCTCCGGGATCATCGCGGCTGGTCTCCTCCCCGCCACCCTCGAGATGATGGACAAGCCACTGATCCACGCCGTGCAGATGGCCTTCGATGCGGGCTACCCCGCCGATGCCGAGGTGGTGCTGATCATCGAGGTCGATGGCCTGCGCGCCGGCATGCAGCGGCAGCTCGACCATATCCAGGCAATCTGTCGTGAGCACAGGGTCACCCAGTTCGAGTGGGCCACCACGGCGGCGGAACGCGCGCTCCTGTGGAAGGGGCGCAAGGGCGCCTTCGGTGCGGCCGCCAACCTCGCCCCCAGCCGGATGTGCTCCGATGTCGTCGTCCCGCGCACCGCGCTGCCCGAGGTTCTGGCCCAGGTCATGGCGATCGGGGCCCAGCATGGCATCCGCGTCGGCAACGTGTTCCACGCCGGCGACGGCAACCTGCATCCCCAGCTCCTGTACGATGGCCGTGACCCCGACCAGGTCGCGCGCGCCCTCGAGGTGGATGAGGCCATCACCCGCCTCGCCGTGGCGCATGGCGGTGTGCTCACCGGCGAGCACGGCGTCGGCTCGCTGAAGCGCAAGTGGATGCCCCTGATGTTCTCCCCCGCCGACCTGCGCGCACAGTGGGCGCTGAAGGATGCCTTCGATCCGGAGGGGCGGATGAACCCGGCCAAGGTGCTGCCGGCGCGCGGCACGATCGCCCCCCCGGAGCCCTGGTCCTTGCCCCATGGCAGCTATGCCCAGGTCGCCGGACGGCTGGCGCCGCGCGATGACGATGGCGTCGCGCACCCCTACGATGCCGAGGCCGTCGCGAAGCTGATGGCTCTGGCGTCGCGCGAGACGCAGAAGGTACGAGTGCTGGGGGGCAGCAGCGGGCGGGCCGCCGCCGCCGGCCACGGTGAGGTGATCTGCACCCTCGGGCTCAACAAGATCGTCGCCACCGACCCCGAGAACCTGACGGTGCGGGCCGAGGCGGGCGTGGTGTGGGCCGCGCTGCAAGCGGCGGTGGCCGCCGCCGGGCAGTTCGTCGCCCTCCGCCCGCCGTGTCCCGATCAGGCCACGATCGGCGGCGTCCTCGCCTCCAATGCCGCGGGGCCGCACCGGCTGCGCTACGGCTCGTGCCGCGATCTGCTCATCGGCGCGCGCTTCGTCCTGCCCAATGGTGAGACGGTGAGCATCGGGAGCCAGTGCGTCAAGAACACCTCCGGCTACGCCCTCGAGAAGCTGCTCATCGGGTCGCAGGGGTCGCTCGCGGTGATTGTGGAAGCTACGCTCCGCACCGTGCCGCTGCCGGAGGCGAAGCGCTGTCTGTGCTTCGGGCCGGCCCACCCGGCCCAGCGGCCGTTCGAGGGAGTGACCCCCTTCTGCGCCGAGGCCGTCGGGGGCGCCCTGCTGCCCGCGGCGGTGGAGGTGCTCACCCCTGCCCTGGCCGCCCGTGCCGCGGACCAGGCGGCCGTGGCGCTCGAGCTTCCCACCGAGGCCCCGGTCGTCGCCATTGGGCTGGAGGGGCTGCGAGAAGAGGTCGCTGAGATGTCTGAGGCCGTGCAGGAATTGGCCGCCCGCCACGGCCTGGGCGACCGCGGCGTTGTCGAGCAGGCCGCCTATGACGCCTTCTGGGATGGGGTGACGCTCGTGGGTGAGGAAGTGTGCACCCTCACCGCCGAGATGTCGTGCGCAATCGGCCTGGGGGCCCGCGTCA
>CAZIWQ010000775.1:1003-3948 GCA_964542355.1 uncultured Armatimonadia bacterium | reverse complement strand
TCACCCCACCACCAGAACCAGCACCTGCCGGGGCTTCACAGCGAGGCCCACCGCCAGTATCTCCCCCTGCGCCGTGGCCTGATACGTCTCTGCCGTCAGCTCTGACTTGAGCGTGATCGCGCCCGCTCTGCCCAGGGCCGCCTCCCACCACGCGCGGTCCAGCGCAAGCTGCACCGGCTGCGGCTTGTCAGAGGTGTTGTGGACTGTGAGCAGTACTCCCTTGCCAGAGCCGAAGCGCTCCACTCGCACGGCGGGTACGTCGGAGCGTACGTGCGTGACCGGCTCCCACCCCGCGCGCGCCAGCCGGTCGCACAGCCCGGTCGCCTGACGCAGCAAGGCCCGGTCGCGCTCGAACAGCGCCGGGTCCTCGAAGAAGCGGTGCATCGCCGCATAGCCCGGGGCGGTCCCGCCACCGATCGTGCTGATCCCCGGCCAGAAGCCGTACGCGAGCTGATTCTCAACGTACTCGTGCATCTCGTCCGGCGTCATCGCCGGCACGCGGTCGAGCACTGCCCACTTCCACTGGAGCAGGTTGGACACCGGCCGGCGGTACGCGTAGACGCGCTGCTGGAGGGCGTCATCATCGCTCTGGAGCCCGCCGAGCTCGCAGCCCACGACATCCCCCAGGTGGCCGAACAGGCGCGTGGCCGGGGCGAACAGGTTGAGCATGAGGAGCTTCTTGCGGGCCCACAGGTCGTCGCGCAGAGCCTGCATGAACTTCCCGTCACCCATGCCCCCGAGGACGACCGGCTGACCGGTTGCCAGTGAGAAGCTGAGGGGGAGGTCGGCGGCCGCGAGGTGGGCCGGGTTGTAGTCCTCGTACTCGACATGGCCCATGCTGACACTGTCGAGGTAGATGCCATCCGCCCACTCCAGTACCGGGTCGATCTCGTACTTGCGGCAGACGGAGGCGATGTTCGGCTCGGGGAGGCCCGGGTCGGTGCTAAGCTGCCACCATTGGGCCCAGCTCCCATACAGGTCCACGGAGTACGCGCCGACCCCGTCGGGGCCGATGAGCAGCGAGTTGAGGACGGCCTGCGCCACCTCGGCGCGCGGCGCACCGCTCCACTTCGCCGCGCCGGTCGTGTCCCCGGCCCACTCCCGGACCTGGGCCAGCCGCGCCTCGTATGGCGGCAGGTCCGACTTCTGCTTCGCCTGCGGGAACACCTGGCGCCGGCCCCATGGTTCGCTATAGACGAAGGTGGCAATGCCGTGAGCCCGGCAGTACTCGCGCGTCGCGGGCGCGAGCGGCCCGCACTCGTAGAACGCGAGGCCGAAGTCCTCCGGCGCAGGCACGTCGGCCTTGGGCAGGCGGAGCGTCCAGGCCCCGCCGCGCGGCGAACGCTCCTCGAACAGGTGCGGGAACAGGGCATAGTAGCGCTCCAGCGCCGCGCGGAAGGTCCATGCCGGGGCATGGCGGTAGAGCACGAAGGTGAAGCCGCCGCCGGCCCGCGGCGCCTGCCCGGAGAGGCCCAGCTCCACCGCCGTCGTCAGGCCGTCGGCAGTTGCCACGAAGGTCTGCGCTGCGGGGCGATCCAGCGGAACCGCCATTGCCAGGCCCACCTGGGTGTCGCTGACCGAGGCCAGCGGATAGCGACTCAGCGGATGCCCGGCCCAGCTCACCGCCTCCTGGTAGCGCCGCGGCCGCGCGATCGTCTCATCCCGGCGCGGGTCGCCCGACCAGGTCCACCCGGTGAGGTCGAGTGGCAGACGGTAGAGCAGCCGGAGGCAGCGGCCACGCGGCGCAGGGGCAAGCTCCTTCACCTCCACCGTGGCGCGCAGGTGTGTCGACGCCTGCTCGTAGCGCGTGACGAACGCGAGCCCCGCTTCGCGCGCTTCTGCCGTCTGCACCAGTCCCTGCGGCGTCACTGCCACCGGGCCGCGCACCGGCGTCTCGGCACTCCAGCCGCCGGGGGCCAGCGTCACCTGCAGGTCGTCGATGTCGGCCTGCAGGTCGCCGCCACGATAGACCCGCAATGACACCCGGGCGGAGGTCACGCCCTCGGGAACGATATAGGGGTAGGAGAGCTGCTCCCACGTAGCGGGCTTGCGGTGGGCGGGATCGGAGCGGTAATGGGCCCGGGAGTACGGGGAGTACGCCCACCCCGGCGGCGCCGTGACGGTGGCAGAGACATCGGTGCCGGCCTTGTCGAACAGCCGCATGCAGAGAATGTAGGTGAGGTCGGTCTTGGTGGTCCGCCCCCACCAGGAGACCGTGCAGGCGCCGGCCGGAGTGAGCTCGGTGCGGGTCGCGGCTGCCATGCCGACTCCCGGGGACTTCCCGTCGCCGATGTGCAGATAGGCGGCGCCCTGGTGGGCGTCGCCGGTGCGCCGGGCGACGTAGCCGCCGCTGACGTCCCAGTCGGCGAAGGAGGCGCCCGTCCAGCTCGTCTGCTCCCCCTCGGCATCGATGGACAGAACGACGCGGCCGGGGTCGGCCGGGTTGCGAGCGAACTCCTGGAACGACAGCCCGCCGGACACGCCGGCCGCCGGCGTGAGGGTGCGGCCATCGACACCGGCGCCCGTCACCGTGCCCGTTGCGTCAGAGAGAGAGACCGCGAGACCGTCACCGCTATTGAGCTGGGCCGCGCCGGCAAGGCTGGCTGCGGCGAGCATCCCGAACACGACGGCAAGGCCGACGATGAACCTCAAGTCACTCAGTCCCTTCCGTGTGGTGCTCCGAGGACTACTACGCCCTCACCCCGGCCCTCTCCCGGAGGGAGAGGGAGTCCACCTCTCCGCCGTCGCGGGCGAGCGGACGCGCGGGTGCCGCTGCCGTCTCCCCTCTCCCTCCGGGAGAGGGGCAGGGGTGAGGGCCTGCCGTTGGCGCTTCTGCGGTCCTCGCAGCTCTCGGCAGCCGTGTCCGCGCGGCATGGCGGCTCCCCCTGGGTGTTGTCCGGAGGCCGCCGCTTTCCCTCCGTCTCCCGACCCCGCGATCGCCGGGC
>CAZIWQ010000775.1:0-993 GCA_964542355.1 uncultured Armatimonadia bacterium | reverse complement strand
ATGCGGGCGCACGCACACAGGCACCCGCGCCATCCCATCTCGACGCGGAGAACCCCATGACCCATCCACGCACGCACAGCTTCGACTTCGACTGGTGCTTCAGCCTGGGGGATGCCGCCGGCGCCCAGGCTCCTGGCTATGATGATGCCGCCTGGCGTCGCCTGCAGCTTCCCCACGACTGGAGCATCGAGCTAGCGCCCACACCCGACAGCCCCGGCGACTGCCCCAACGGCTTCTTCCCCGGGGGCATCGGGTGGTACCGCAAGCACTTCTCGCTACCCCCCGAGGCTGCTGGCAAACACGTGCGCATCCAGTTCGACGGCGTCTACCACCGCAGTGATGTCTACCTCAACGGGCACCACCTCGGCCACCGCCCCTACGGCTACGTCGGGTTCGGCTATGCCCTCGCCGAGCATCTGCGGCCGGAGGGTGAGAACGTCCTGGCCGTGCGGGTCGATCACTCCGACTGCCCCACCTCGCGCTGGTACTCGGGCTCCGGCATCTACCGCCACGTGTGGCTCACGATCTGCGACACGCTCCACCTCGCCGTGTGGGGGACCGCCGTCACGACGCCGGAGGTGTCGGCGGAGCGGGCCGTGGTGGCGGTGCGGACAACGATCGAGAACACCGGCGCGCGGGAGCGCACCTGCACGCTGGTGACACGAATCGAGGACCCGGATGGCGCGGCCGTCGCGCGCAGCGAGGCCACCGCCACGATCGGCGCGGGGGAGCAGACGGAGCTCGCGAGCACGTTCACGGTTCCCGCCCCCCGGCTGTGGTCGCCCGCGACCCCCGCGCTGTACACGGCCCATAGCACGGTGCGCGACGGCGACCAGGTCGTCGACGAGTACGTAACTCGCTTCGGGATCCGCGAGGTGTGCTTCGACCCGGACCGGGGCTTCCTGCTCAACGGCGAGGGCCTGAAGCTCACGGGCGTCTGCCTCCACCACGATGCCGGCGGTCTCGGTGCGGCCGTGCCGACGCGGGCGTGGG
>CAZIWQ010000774.1:0-3948 GCA_964542355.1 uncultured Armatimonadia bacterium | reverse complement strand
TAGGTCGAGCGTCTCGCTCGACAAGACCCGCCGACCGGGACGGTCGGCCTACGCGACTGGAGTTCCGGGGACAACACACATGAGAGATGAGTATGGTGTCCCCGGAACTCGAGTTCTCTGCCGTCACCTCGCGGACCGGTACTCACGCATCACCCGGGCATCGTGGGGCAACACCTCATCCGCGGGCCGGAAGTTGATCCACTCCCCGGACATCGCCCCCGCGAAGCCGATACCGGCCAAGAGCTTGAAGGCCTCATCGTGGGGAATGTCACCCTCCCCCATCAGTGCCAGCTCCCAGCCGCCCTCGCCCCCATCCGCCGGCTGCTTCCCGTCGTGGACGTGGCAGTGGCGGACGTGGGCCTTCACGTTCTCGAACGCCTGGGCAATCGTTTCACCCACGCGGAACGGGTGCATGATGTCCCAGCAGATGGCGGCGTGGGGATGCTGGGCGCAAGTCACCACTTCCAGGGCGTCGGCGGAGTGGCAGTAGGAGTCGTGGGTCTCAAAGCACAGGTAGACCCCGGCCGCCCCGGCATGTTCGGCGCACTCGTGCAGCGCCTCGGCGACATAGCGCTTGACTTCCGCGTAGTCGGCACCCGGTGGCGTCCCGCCGCCGAACACCCGCAGGTTCGGGCAGTCGATGTCGCGCGCGAGGTCCACATAGCGCTTGGTGAGGTCGATGCTCTCCCGCCGCGCCGTCGGGTCGGCGAGGGCATACGTGCGCGAGGTGGCCAGGCAGCAGCAGGTGACCCCGGTGTCGGCGAAGCTCGACTTGATCTCCTTGCGTGCCTTCTTGGTGGCCTCGAGCTCGATCCCGTGCTTCTGCTGTGCTTCGACGCGCGGCTCCACGGAATCGTAGCCATACTTGATGGCCCCGGTGAGGATCTCGTTGAGCGTCCAGTCGGGGCACACCCACGTCATGAAGCTGATCTGCATGCTGCATCATCCCTCCTGCACAACGCTGGCGATCGTGCTGACAGTCAGGTTCGCCACCCGGCCGCCACCGACCTGCGCGCCGCATGGCACCGAGAGGGGCCCAGATATGGGGCCGAAATATGCCTTGATTACCGACGCTGGAATCGGGTAAGATATGCTTAAGAGCAGCGGATGTCCTTGCGGATCTGCTTTGCAACTCATCCCCATCATCCATTGTTGAAAGCCCCGCTATCCCCCCTGTTCCCGGGGGACATCCGCTAGCCCCGAGACCCCCGCCCAGCGAGGGGTCTCTTTTCTTCCCGGCACCCCTCATCTGTCACTCACCGGCACTAGCGCCGATCCGCGCCGCCACCATCGCCCGTCACGACGCCTGGCCCCGGAACCCTCGTCGGCGGCGCGGGGTTATCTCCACTGGGTGGCACACGCCGTTGCGTCTGGCGACTGTCGGTACACTCCTGGAGGTGCAGTCCATGAGGTGTCTCTCTGCCGTGCTGACCCTGACGCTGATGGGGGCAACGCTAGCGATGGCCGCACCGGCGCCGCTGGCTGTCTCTCCGCGTGAAGCCCATGACTGGTTGCTCCACGTCATCCCGCTGCCCCGGGAAGTGCAGATCCAAAGCAAGCTGACCCTCCCCCTCGACGATGTCGGGGTGTCGATGGTCGAGGAGCTCGCGCCGCCGTACGTAAGCCTGATGCAGCAGATGGTCGCCTACCTCGCCCAACGTGGGATCCAGCGTCCACCGGGGGATGGCGCGCCGCGGCCGTTCACGGTGCTCGCGGGGGTGATGGACCCCAACGGCACGCTGGCCGGCCGCCTGGTGGGCGGAGCCGACAGGATCGCAGCCCTCAAGCAGCGGGATCAGGCGTACGTGATCTCACGGGCGGACGACAGGACCCTGATCGTCACCGGCCTCAATCCGCGCGGCGTCTACTACGGCTTCCTGACCCTGTGGCAGCTTGTGGCGCCCACGCTGCGACAGGAGGGCGGCAGGTGGGTCGTTGACATCCCGCTCGCGGAGATCGTGGACTGGCCGGACCTGGCGGAGCGCGGCGAGTGGGGCGGCAGCGTGAACCGCGACCTCGAAGCCCTCGCCCAGCACAAGCTGAACCTGTGCGAGAGCCACTGCCGGAGCCTGCAGGTGACGCCGGAAGGCAAGGGGATCGTCGAGTTCCAGCCCGGCCTCATCCCGCGGGGGGCCGCCTGTGCGACCAAAGTGGTCCCGATCATCACACACCTCGACCAACTCCAGCAGACGGGGCTGTTCAAGGTGCTACCGGAGACACTGGGGGTCGGTGACCCCGCCAAGTGGCCGACGGGCGGCGAGGCGGTCAAGCCCGCCTGCTTCGCCAACCCCCGCACGATCCAGGTCCTGGCCGACTGGATGGTTGCGCTCGCGCGCGACCCGGAGGTCACCGACGTCAGTGTCTGGCTCAGCGAGAACGCCGTCTCCTGCCAGTGTCCCCAGTGCAAGCCCAAAGGCCAGTTCGTGCTTGAGGCGGAAGCAGTCGCCAGGGGCTATGAGCTGGCCCGCAAGGTCCGCCCGGATATCAAGCTACGCGTCCTCTTGACGCAGGGGAGCTACAAGGCTAACGACCAGGTGATCGCCAGCTTGCCCCGCGATGTGGGGATCACCTACTACGACGGCGGCCGCACCTACGACTCCTCCCGCGAGCCGATGATCTACCCGCTGCTGGCAGACTACGCCAAACAGGGCGGCTGGCTCGGCTGCTACCCGCAGCTCACCGCCTCCTGGCGCATCGTGTGCCCGTGGAGCGGACCCCAGTTCATCAAGGCGCGCATGACCGAGTTCGTCGACAAAGGACTGGCGTGCCTGTGCGGCTACGCGACGCCTGACAACCGCTTCTACGACTTCAACGTGACGGCGGCGGCGGAGTGGTCGTGGAACGCGCACGGGCGCGATGAGCGCGAGTTCGCCCTCGCCTACTTCACCCAGAAGGGTGTGAAGGACCCCGCGCAGGCCGCCGACTGGGCGGTGCTGCTCGGGCCGGTCGGCTGGGATGTCTACGGGGCCCGAGTGCCCTACCACTGGTTCTTCGGGAGCGCCGCCCAGTCGCTCAAGCAGGGCTCGCTCCCGCCACTCGGCAAAGGGCCGTTCACCTACCTCCCGGATGAGCAGCACCTCGCCGCGGACCTCGCGGCCTGCTCCCAGGCGATGGCACTGGCAACCGCGGTGGGCGACGGCGCCCTCATCGCCGAGACCGCGGTCATCGAGGGGTACCTGAAGATGCTCCGGGCCATGCACGAGTTGGGGGTGGCCATCGGTCGGAAGAAGACGCTCACCGACGAGGAGCAGGCACCGGTCGCCCGGGCGATGGGGGAGCTCGACTCCGCCACGCTGCAGACTGCGAACGGCCTGCGGGCATGGCAGCAGAGCGTGGCGCCCGATGCCGCGGCCGGTCGTTTCGACGACACCGTGCAGATGACCGAGGACACGACCGCCGCGATCGGCGAGTTCGTCCGAACCCTCGGCGTCGACGACCCCGGGAGGGCGTACCGCATCAAGCGGCTGGGCGAGTGGAAGACCGAGGACTTCGCTGCCGCGCCGGAGACCACGAAGCAGTGGGAAGTCACCGACGCCCTGTCCGGCGAGGGCACCTACCGCGTCAAGTTCACATATCGCAGCGGCTGGAACGGTCTCCAGATGCACCGGGTGACTCTGTTGGCCGCGCCCCGCGACACTCCCGCCGATCTCAAGCCGGTCGTTACGGACCAGCACGAGGGGGTTGCCGCCCACAAGAACGTGGCGCACGTCTACGAGCTCAAGGTGCCGGCGCCCGACCCGGCCCTGCGCTACTACCTGTCGGTCAGCATCCGTGGCGTGGGGCCCTCCGTGACACCGGAGCGCCGGGGCTGCAATGGCGACGTGATGTTCTGGAAGGTGCGCCCGCAGTAGCGCCGGTGCTGTCGCGCGCAGCCCGCCGCGCGGCTGTCTATGGGACCGGCCGAAAAGGACACTTCCCGCCGGCCCCCGACGTGAAGCGGCCGGCTGA
>CAZIWQ010000773.1:0-3948 GCA_964542355.1 uncultured Armatimonadia bacterium | reverse complement strand
GCGTCGAGCACACTGTTGTAGACACCGGGATCCCTCAGCTCCGCCCGCAGGAGGTTCGCCGGCTCCTCGAAGAGCAGTGACTGAGGCCTGAGCAGATGGCGCTGCACGTTGCGGGCCAGCGACACGCGGTCATCCAGTTGGGCCAGGTACATCGGCATCCCGCCGACCACCCCGTACACCCGTAGCGAGTCTTCGGGTGAGTAGCGCGGCACGAACAGCGCGCTCTCGCGGTAGCCGAACGGCACGAGCTCCTGCTGAGCGGTGCGGCGGCCGAACAGCGCCGCACGCGCGGCCAGCACCTCGTTCTCCATGAAGCTGACGGCGGAGCCGCTGAGGATCAGGAGCAGCTTGCTGCGCCGCCCGTGGTGGTCCCAGAAGCGCTGCAGGAGAGAAGGCAGCGCACGGTTGCCCTCGCACAGATAGGGGAACTCGTCCAGCACCACGATGAGACGCTCGGCGGCAGCGCGCCTGGCCAGATGCTCGAGCGGCGCCTCCCATGTCGGCAACTGGGCGTCCACAAGCAGAGGGTCGCGCAGGCCTTCGGCCATCGCGCCGAGGAAGCCCCGGCGGTTGTCGCCGTCGGCCACCTGGGCCGCCTGGAAGTAGACATGGCGCTTCCCCTGGCAGAAGGCGCGCAAGAGCTCCGTCTTCCCCACTCGCCGTCGTCCATAGAGGACGTACAGGTGTGCGGCATCGCTGTGGTAGAGCTCGTCCAGGTGGTGCAGCTCGGCGGTGCGGTTCAGGAACACATCCGGAGTCATCGCGCTCGCCCCAGTGCCTGCGTCGGCGCAGAGCATCGTATTATCGGTATGACTATTATAGTCTAGACTATTATAGTATAAACGATGCTTTCTCAGTGGCCAGGTCGCTTCGTGCGCGCCGGGAGACGACCGCAGCGGCACCGGAGCCTGAACACAGTGCGCCGAAGGGTCCCCGACCCGCCCTCGGTGGCAGGAGCGGTGCGGATGCCTTCGGCGCGATCGTGGTGCGACAACGCGATGGCGGGTCTCCCGCGATGCGGCGGCCCGGCGCCGGCGCTGCCGCTCGGCTATCCGGTCCAGGGCGTGGCGGCGGGGTCCTCGGTGCAGTAGCTCGCCAGCACCTTGTTGATCGCCCGCGCGATGTTGCGGCAGTCGCCCGCGGAGTACCACTGGTTGAGCGAGACCGAGATCATGCGATCGAACAGGTCATCCGCCACCGGGCATTGCCCGCGCTCGTAGGTGACGCCGCCGCCCTGCTCGAGGTAGCGCGGGCAGGAGAAGGGGCAACTGTCGCCCGGCCCGCCCGCCTGCAGGACGACGGGGAACATGTCATGGTAGATGTGCCAATCGGGCGGGGCCTGGTCACCGCGCATCCCGCAGCCGACACCCTCCGCCCGCAGCGCCTCCACGATCTGCTGCCCCAATGCAATGGTCTGTGGGTAGAAGCGGAGGACGTAGCCGACCTCGCCCTGTGCGTCATTGAGCTTCTGCGGGACGATCTCGCGATAGGTCTTCAGGTCGCGCAGGACCCGCTGCTTGACGGTGCGGAAGCGCTTGACGACCGCGGGCATCTTCCCGAGCTGTACGACATCCATCGCCGCGTCGAGCTCCGGCATGCGATAGTTGGTGCCGCAGAACAGCTCGCCGGGGTAGCGCTCCGGGGCGAAGCGCACGGGGCGCCACAGGCCGCCACCTTCGGCGACGCAGCTTGCGCGCTCGAGCAGACGCTCACTGTTGGTGACGACCAGGCCACCCTCGCCCCCACCCACGATCTTGTAGGCGGAGATGCTGAAGCAGCCCAGGTCGCCCCACGTGCCGACCCACTTGTCCTGGAAGGTACCGCCGCACGACTGGGCACAGTCCTCGACGACACGCAGCTTGTGCTTGCGGGCGACCTTCATGATGGCCTTCATGTCACACACGCTGCCCATGACGTGCGTCGGCGAGATGCAGGCCGTGCGCGGGGTGATGAGGGCCTCGATCTTGGTCGGGTCCATGGACAGCGAGCTGTCGACATCGCAGAACACGGGGATGCCTTTGGCGGCGACCACGGCCATGGCGGTGGCGAAGAAGCCGATGGCCGGCAGGATGACCTCGGTGCCCGGTCCGACCCCGGCGGCGACGAAGGCGCAATGCAGCGCGGCCGTGCCCGAGCTGACCGGGAGGGCGTGCTTGACGCCGAAGGTCTCGCGAGCGACACGTGCGAAGGCCTGAACCTTGGTCTCTTTGAGGCCGGAGTAGTAGTTGGCGAGGAAGGGGCCGTCGCCGAGGTCTTCCTCGCTGACCGCGGCGCGGATGCGCTTGAGAGCATCGGCGGAGAAGCCGAATCGCTCGGCGACGGACATGAACTCCGCCATGCCGATCTTGGGCTTGCCCTTGCCCTCGATGCGCGTGACCGCCTTCATCCCGCCCTGGAGCGCCAGTCGCTGCTCGACGTGCTGCTTGGACATCAGCCTTCTCTCCTGTGCACCGGTGACCACGCCGCGGTCCCGGTGTGTTTGATGGTACACAAGAACGCCTGCGTGGGGCGCCTGTTCGTCAGCACCCGCGAGGTGGTTGCTCGTCAGCACCAGCGCCGGGCAGCAGGTCCGCATGCGCCCTTCAGGTCACTGGCCGGTCGCTGCCCGAGAGACGCGGCCGAAAAGGCCACTTCCGGCCGGGTCTCTGGCGGCGAGATGGCTGTGAGTGGCTTCTGCGGGCCTCTGAGCGTAGCGTCGCGGCCTCAGAACGACTTCTCGGCCGCTCATCTAGTGGTCTGGTACCACATCGAGCACGCAGTCGACGACTTCGGTGGCCTCCACGCTCCGGATGCAGACCGGCTCGGGACAGCCACTGCAATGCCCCCGCAGCTCACGACAGGCCGGCGGCCGCTTCCACACGACCCGGTGCCGGCTGCCGTAGGGACCGGCGCGCCCGGGATTGGTCGGGCCGAACAACGCAACCACCGGTGTGCCCACGCCGACCGCCAGGTGCATCGGGCCGGTGTCGCCGCTGACGACGGTGTCGCAGGCCTGCAAGACCCCCGCGAGCTGGAGGAAGCTGGTCTTCCCCGCCGTGCACAGGGCTCCGACGTCGGCCCCGGACACAATCTCCTGCGCGAGCGTGAGGTCGCCAGGTCCGCCGAGCACCACAATGCGAGCATCCAGCCGCTCCCGGAGTCGGCGAGCCACCTCCACCAGCAGCGGCACCGGTGGACGCTTCGCCTCGATCGAGGCCCCGGGGTTGATCGCAATCAGGGGGCCCTGACCGGGGAAGTCGTGGCCGGCAAGGAGCCGGTCGGCGTGCGCGCGCGCCGCGGGAGGGACATGGAAGTCGAAGCGGGGACTGTCCACCTCAATCCCCAGCGCAGCCACGAGACTCATCATGTCATCGACGGCATGGCGTCCGGTAGGCGCGACGCGTTGACCGGGGAATAGCCACTGGACTCGCCCCAGGCGGTCGTCGGCCAACTGCAGAGCGCGCCGGCAACCTGCCAGCCGGCCCACGTAGCCGCTGCGGAGCAGGCCCTGGAAGTCCAGGCAGACCCCGTAGCGCGGTCGGCGGAGGTCGGCCCGGAAGCGCAGGAACTCGCCAATGACCTGCGGCCAGTGTCGGGGCGAGCGCGACTGCTTGCGCCACCGCCGCCCCGGCATTACGTGCAGATGGGTGAGCTGCGGCTCGTGCACCAACAGCTCCGCGAACCGCTCGTCCACGACCCACCCAATCGGGGTGTCGGGGAGCGCCGCGCGCAGGGCCCGCAATACCGACAGCGCCATAATGACGTCTCCGGCGGAGCTCATCTTGATGATGAGGATGCCGGCGGAAGGGTCGTGGATCATTGGTCTCCGTTCGCTCTGGCGGCGTGCCGTCCCTGAGAGCGTAGGCGTCGTTGTCGTGGCCGTCGCCGTGGCTGTCGCCGTGGCCGTGGCCGTCGCCGTGGTAGGAGCGCTCCCCTGCTCATTTTCCGCTGTTCACAGCCTGGAGTGTT
>CAZIWQ010000772.1:0-3948 GCA_964542355.1 uncultured Armatimonadia bacterium | reverse complement strand
AGGCGACCATGTCGGGGAACTTGCCCTCCGCCCGCACATCGTTCTGGGTCAGGGCATGGTCGCCGACGTAGCGCCGGCTCTCGCGCTTGCCGGGGAGGAAGCCGACCCATTCGAGGGTCCAGTTGTCGGCACCGTGATCGCCCCGGTTCTTGATGTGATCCCAGACCCCGAACGCGACCTTCAAGAGCTCATCGCGCAGGCGCTCAGTGTCATGGATGGAGTCATCCTCCCCGCCGAGCTCGAACCACCAGTAGTTGTTGCCCAGCACACCATGGCCGCGGTGGGGGAGGTCATCATCGGACAGGTACTTGTTCGCCCACGTCGGGGCGACATACGGGACCGGATGGTCGAGCTCCCGCGTCTGGATGAGACAGCTCATGCCCATCGTCTTGCGGTCGGCCACGGGGGGCTCAATGTCCTCGTCGAACTCCGCGGCCGCCTCGCGCCCGATGCGCACCTCGGCGCCGGACAGGGGGGCGAGCACGCTGTCGCCGGAGCAGTCGGCGAAGTGCGTCGCGGCGACGGTGTGCCAGGTCTCGGCGGTGCCCTGCCAGCCGCGCACGGACTCGAGGCGGTCCCCGGCCATCTGCGCGGAGTTGACGGAGCAGTTCAACAGCAGGGTGAGGCCGGGCGCAAAGCGCGCCAGCTCGTACAGCACGCTGTCCCAGACCGAGTAGTTGAGAGTGGGGTTGCGGTAGAAGTTCTCGAGCATGATCTCCTCGAGGATGCCGGTTTCACGGTTGTTGGGGCCGCCGGCGCCGCAGACCCACATGCGGACCTCCGAGGAGGCGTTGCCGCCGAGAACGGGGCGGTCCTGCACCAGGGCCACCCTGGCACCGCGGCGGGCCGCGGCAACGGCGGCGCACAGGCCGGCCATGCCGCCGCCGACAACACAGAAGTCAACCTGCTGCTGCTCTTCTCTCATGGGCTACTTCACCTCATAGATGTGGACGCCCAGCGGCTCGAACTTGTCGCTCAGCTTCCCATCGGTCGGCGCCACGGTGCGATCCTCAAACAGGACAGTGGCCCGGGTCTTGCCGGCGAGGGCCGGCGAGCCAATCGCCACTTCGCACGGCTTGTTGTCACGGTTGACGGCGATGAGCACGGTCCGGTCGGCCAGGGCCTTCTCCCACAGATGGACCTCGGCGCCCTCGGCGGGCCGTTCCACCCACATGCGGGCAGCGACCTGTGCCTCCAGCACCGGCCGCAGGGCCCGGATCTGCGCCACCGTCGCCTTCAGCGCAGCCCACGCCGTGGGCGCGTTGGCAACGGTCATGAAGATGTTGCTGCCCTGCCCCCACCACCACCAGCACAGACCGCTGCTGTCGTGCGCCAGCGCCATGAAGGCACAGGCGCGGAGCATCGCCGGCCCGGGCGCGAACTTGTCGGGGTCGAACTTCGCGCCGCCGGGCGCGTTGCCCTGGTAGCAGTGCACGATGGACATGATCGGCACCCCCGGGCGGAGCGCCTGGCGGTGCGTGTCGAAGTTGCGGGCATTGTTGGCAGGGGTGGAGTAGTCCATGCTCCAGTAGACATCATAGCTGTCATGGTACCGGGGCATCATGTTCCCCTGCGCGACGGTGACGATCACCGGGTGGAGCGGGTCGAGCGTGTGGATGAGCTGATAGAGGCGCCGGAGTTGGTCGGGCGGGACATACTGGTGAGGGAGATCGGGTTCATCAAACAGGTACCACGCCAGCAGCGCCGGGTGGCGGCCGAGGGCGCCGACCCGCTCGGCTACGAACGTCTCGTCACACGCCTGCAGCTTCTGGCGGTCAAAGCCGATGAAGGCCTGCAGGCCGTGCTTGTGGCACGCGTCGAGGTACTCGATGGCCGAGGCATTGCTGCCCGCGCCGTCCCAGGTGTAGTTGTGGACGAAGTCATAGCCGGCCTGCGCCATCTCCGGGATGTCCTGGGTGCGGACCCCGTACATGCCGAGTAGGAACTGCGGCTTGCCGTCAATGGCCACCCCGCCGGTCGCGAGCCACTCCTTCTTGGTCACGCCGGGCGTGTAGTTCAGGAACAGGCGGCGGGTCGTCGTGTTGCCCGCGGCATCGCGAGCCTCGACATCCAGCCGGTGCAGACCGGGCGTCCAGTCCGAGGCGGGCACATAGTGCGCACTGGTGGGACCCACCCGGGCGGCAACCTCGCGCCCGTCCAGCTTCAGGACGAGCCCGGTCACCCCGACATTGTCGCGATAGTGCACGGTCACGGCCCGCCGCGGCGTCGGGAGGTTGGCGTGGTCGGCCGCGATGCTCGGCGGCGTGCAGTCCTGGGTGAGGGCGGCGGTCTGCTCGAACTGCCAGACGGCGGAGACAGTGGCATGCTCGGGGATGCGCACCCGCCAGTACCACTTGCCGGGCGCCAGCGGCGTGTCGAGACTGACCGGCGATGGCCCGGCAGCCTCCATCCGGCGCGTCTTGTCGGCCGGGAAGCTCTCGTCGGGTGACAGCTCGACGGTTGCATCGGCGAGGTCCTGGTACTGCCACGCGAGCTCAGGGGTGTTGTCGGCGACCGGCGCCCCGAGCGCGGGCCGCACCAGTACGACGTTGCGCTTGACCTGGGTGAGCTTGATGTCATCGAACCAGCCCGTGCCGGTCGCGCGCAGCGACAGGAAGATGATGGCATAGCCGGCATCTGCGGGCGAGCGCATGGCCTTCGTGGTAACGCGCCGCCAGTCGGTGGTGCCATAGCTCCCGGTCGCGTAGTCGCCCGAGGCCAGCCAGCGGCCCTGCTTGTCGGCCCACTCGATGATCACTGTGGCGCCGGTCGGGGACATCTCACCGAGGGTGGCGGCGACGACGTCCTGCGTCTTGACGAAGGCCTCGGCCGAATAGAGCAGCCCGCCGGTGATCGGGATCTGCTGCACCAGGTAGATGCCGGTCCGGTCCGTCTGCGTCGCGGGGATCGTCACGCGGGCCGACTGCTTCCCGCCGTGCTTGACGGCGGGATCGGCACTGGCCCGGGGGTTCCCGCTCCACTTGCTGAGCCCGTCCTCGAACCCGGCGTTAGGGACCGGCACAGCGGCTTGCTCGACCGCCCGCTGCGCCAGGAACGCACTGCGCGCCGCGATCTCCTCGGGCTTGGCCGGGCGGACTTCCACCTCAATCGTGCGCGTCTCGGTCTGCGGCTTGCCCGTACCATTGAGGGCGAACACGAGGAAGAAGCCCGCGTTGCGGTCGCGCCGGTCCTGCAGCATGGCGCCCTGACTGCGAACGATGATGGTGCGTTCGGGCTGCTCGAAGCTCAGCTCTTGCACGCCCCCTACCGTGGCGAACTGGCCCGTCAGGTCGAGAGCCGAGGGTTTGCCGTTCAGCGCGATGGCGCAGTACTTCTCATCCGTGCGAACGGCTTCGGGGACCAGCTCCACGGAGTACTCCGTCGGCCCCGCGGCCCGCAGCGTCGTCTCCAGGGCGAGGGTGAGCCGGTTATCGACGCTGGTGACGGTGAGCGTGGCATCCTGGTTGTCCGGCACCCGCCGGGTCCAGACGGCTCCGGTTGCCGTCGGCGTGAGCTGCCCGCCGGCGAGGCTGAACCGGTTGCCACGCCACTCGGGCAAGAAGCCGTTGATCTGACCGTTCCGGAGCAGGACTTGCCCTTCGTAACTGATGCTCACCGGGCCTGCGGGGGCAAGCTGGATGCTCCACGGGCCGCTCTGCACCGTCTGCTGTGCCAGGACGGCGGATGTCAGGCACGCGAGCAGCGCCAGGATCAAGGCAGGTTGTCTGGTCATGGGTCGGACCTCCGTAGTATGTGCCGTAGCCGCTCCTCCAGTGTCACGTCAAGTGTGAAGCGTCGGGCGTGGCCTGCAGTGCGAGACGAGCGAGAGTCAGGCTCCCGGCGGCGCGTGGTGGTCGGAGCCGTACCGTCCGCAGGACGATCGGCCCCGCGCCGCGGGGTCCCTCAGCGATAGGCTTCAGCCTATCGTCGCCGCCGGCCCGGTGGTGT
>CAZIWQ010000771.1:0-3971 GCA_964542355.1 uncultured Armatimonadia bacterium | reverse complement strand
CCGGACGACGCGAAAAGCAGCGGCGTCGAGACGGTCGGCCGACGCGGCATGTACTCGCGAAAAGACGCTTGACTTGCGGCGACGCCCGGAGTATATTCCCCCCTCGAACGAGGAGTGAACTGCACGATGCCATGCGTTGAGAGAGACACTCGAGCCTGGTCTTGGCGGCGCCCGCACTAGCGCGAGCCGCCCTCACTCCTGCGTATCACAACGCAATTCCGTAGTCAGCGACCGTGGGCGCTCGCACCAAGCCCACGGTCTTTGTGTTTGTCCGGTCCGGGCCGTGGGCACTTGAGCCACGGCCCGTGTGCGTTCTAGAGAGTTAGGAGACCCCCATGCGCGCCCTATCCGGCATCCAGCCCTCCGGCGAGTTCCACATCGGGAACTACTTCGGAGCCATGAAGCAGTACGTCGAGCTCCAGGCGGAGGACCACGAGGGCTTCTTCTTCATCGCCAACTATCACGCCCTGACCAGCATCCGCGTCGCCGATGAGCTGCGGCGGCTGACCCGCGATGTGGCGATGAACTTCCTGGCCTTCGGCATCGATCCCGCCCGCAGCGTGCTGTTCTTGCAGTCGGATGTCCCCCAGGTCACCGAGCTGACCTGGCTGTTGTCGTGCGTCACTCCCATGGGGCTGCTCGAGCGTTGCCATGCCTACAAGGACAAGATCGCGCAGGGCCTGCCCGCCGATCACGGTCTGTTCGCCTACCCCGTGCTGATGGCCGCTGACATCCTGATCTATGATTCCGACGTCGTCCCCGTGGGGCAAGACCAGAAGCAGCACGTCGAGGTCACGCGGGACATCGCCATCAAGTTCAACGAGGCGTTCGGCGAGACGCTCAAGCTGCCCGAGCCCTACATCCTGCCGAGCGTGGCGGTCGTGCCGGGGGTCGACGGACGCAAGATGTCGAAGAGCTACGGGAACACGATCCCGGTGTTCGAGACCGACAAGGCCATCCGCAAACGCGTGATGGGTGTCGTGACCGATTCCACCCCGGTGGAGGATCCGAAGGACCCTGACGCGTGCAATGTGTTCGCGCTCTACAAGCTGTTTGCCACCGACGAGCAGGTGGCAGCGATGGCGGAGCGCTATCGCCGGGGTGGCGTCGGCTACGGGGAAGTCAAGAAGGAGCTGGCGGGGATGGTGCTCGAGTATTTCGCCGACGCCCGGGCCAAGAAGCGCGAGCTGGTGGCGGACCCGAGTTACGTTGAGGACGTGTTGCGGGCGGGAGGGGCGCGTGCGCGGGAGAAGGCGAGCGAGGTCCTGGGGCGGTGTCGCCACGCGGCCGGCTTCTGAATGAGGCCGTGCCACGCCGCGTGGAGTGTCAGAAGGTATTGCGCGGGATTGAGGGAAGCCGTGAGGTAGTGCTGTTGTGTGAATGGGGGCCCAGGCCGGCCCCCCGCAGCCCAGACCTGCCCGGTGGCCGAGAGGCCGTTCCTGGGGGAGGCAGGTGAGCCCGGCAGGTGTGGGCTGCGTGAGGCGTTTGGCCGGCGGCCGCCTTGTCTGGGCGAACTTGCTTGCGGTACGAGCTATCGTGCCCACCTGCTCTCCAGCGCCCGGATGAGGCGGCCGGTTGGTCGACCGCCGGCCGCAGAAGCGCGCGAAATGGCGACGTCGCCGGCATTCGGATGAGGGGCGGGGACGCCCGCCCCGGACGCCCCACTACCAGGAGGTGACCCGCGTGGCTGCCTGCGTGAAGGCCGACCGGAACACATTGCGCTTGGCGCCCTGCTCGTGGCGACCCGCGCCTCCGGGTGGCGGGGACCCGCCGTGCGACCGCGTCCCTGCAGCCTGATCTCCGGGAGGCGATCCGTCGTGAACCTGACCAAGCTCGCCGGCTACATCCTGCTCCTGATGGCCGCTGGCTATCTCGTGATCTCCCTCGCCGACTTCGGCCCGGACTACGCGGCCGCCGGCACCATCGGTGACAAGGCCAAGGACTGGGGGCTGCAGACCACGGCCACCAACCTGCGCTTCCACATCGGCCTGGGCCTGTTGGCCGATGTGCTCATCGTCGGCGTGATCGCCATCGCCGGGTGGTGGCTGACGACGACGGAGGTGATCCAGACCATCTGGATCGTGCTGATCGGTCTGTTTGCCATCTTCTCACTCGTGGTGCGGACCACCCCCGTGTTGCCCCTGAGCGTCGCGAAAGTGTCGGCCGGTGGCGCATTCTGGGGCGCCCAGGTGCAGGTCCCCATCTACGACGACCTGACGATGCGCTATCCGGGCAAGTATGTGCTCATCACCCGCAAGCAGACACTCCGCACCGCCCAGGCTGCGACCGCGCAGGGGCAGGCCGCCGACATGGTGGCGCTCGACTTCCCCCTGCGGTCGGCGACTGACCAGTACAATAGCTGCAGTCTCCCCCTGACCGTGATGGGGGTTGTACACGGGACCGCCAGCGTTGCCACTGAGAACAAGGTATGGACGGTCCCGCTGATCGTCGTGAAGTCCGCGCAGAGCGGCCTGCCGCAGAAGAAGGGGTAGCCGGGCGCAGCCGGGAGTGTTGAACCCGGTGTGCACCAGCCCCCCCGATGGCGACATCGGGTTGCGGCGGCGCCGGTTCACATCCTCTCCGGGAGACACCTGACATGCCCACCTATACCCCCTCGCTCGACGAGTTTACGCACCTGGCCGAACAGGGCAACCTGGTGCCCGTCTACCGGGAGATCCTGGCTGACCTCGAGACGCCCGTCTCGGCCTATCTCAAGCTCCGCGCCCTCGGGCACGAGAACACCTTCCTGCTCGAGAGCGTCGCGGGCGGCGAGTCCATCGCCCGCTACTCGTACCTCGCCACCAACCCCGTCAAGGTCTTCAGCAGCCGGGGCCGCGAGGTCACCGTACGTGACGCCGCCGGCACCCACCCGGTGCCGCTGGCCGATGATGCCGATCCCCTCGAAGCCCTCAAACGCCTGCTGGAGGAGTACCACTTCGTCCCTCTGCCCGGGTGGGAGCGCTTCCCCGGCGGCGCCGTCGGCTACCTCGGCTACGACATGGTCCGCTTCTTCGAGGAGTTGCCCGCCGAGAACCCCGACGATCTGAACGTGCCGGACAGCCAGTTCATGGTTGCCGACTCACTGGTGATCTTCGACCATGTCCTGCATCGCGTCCGCGTGCTGGTTAACGCCCATGTGGCCGGTGATCCGCAGCAGGCCTACTGGCAGGCGATCGAGCAGATCGAAGGTCTCGTTGACGCCCTGCGCCAACCGGTTCCGGCGACCCCGCGCCCGGTTCCCGGGGCAGCCCGCGTGCCCGACGACCCCACGGCGCTGCAGTCCACCATGACGCGCGCCCAGCACCGCGCGGCCGTGCTCAAGGCCAAAGAGTACATCGCCGCCGGCGACATCATCCAGGTCGTTCTCGCGCACCGCATGCAGGCCGAAGTCAGCGTCGACCCCTTCGACCTGTACCGCGCCCTGCGCGCCATCAACCCCTCCCCGTACATGTTCTACCTGACCTTCGGCGACCTGAAGATCATCGGCGCCTCGCCGGAGATCCTGGTAACCGAGGACGCCGGGAAGGTGACCACGCGTCCCATCGCCGGCACCCGTCGGCGCGGCAAGACAGCAGCCGAAGACCGCGACCTCGAGCGCGAGCTCCTCGCCGACCAGAAGGAGCGCGCCGAGCATATCATGCTCGTCGACCTGCACCGCAACGACATCGGGCGCGTGTGTCAGCCCGGCTCGGTGAGCGTTGATGACCTGATGGTGGTCGAGCGCTACAGCCATGTCATGCACATCGTGAGCAACGTCACCGGTCAGCTTGCGGAGGGCAAGGACCAGTTTGACCTGTTACGCGCGACGTTCCCGGCGGGGACGCTCTCCGGCGCCCCGAAGATCCGTGCCATGGAGATCATCGAGGAGCTGGAGCCGGTGCGGCGCGGCCCGTATGGTGGCGCGGTGGGGTACTTCGGCTTCTCCGGCAGCATGGACACCTGCATCACCCTGCGCACCATCGTGATGAAGG
>CAZIWQ010000770.1:0-3981 GCA_964542355.1 uncultured Armatimonadia bacterium | reverse complement strand
GCGCTGCCCGGCTCATGGTCCTCAACGGCTCCTCCGCCGCGGGCGCGGCCGTGTTTGGCTATCTGCTGAAGCACTACGACTGCACGCTCGTCTTCGGCATCGCCGCCGTGATGAAGCTGCTGACCGGCGTCTGGTTCTGGTATGTGTTCCGTCTGAAGCCGCCGCCCCGGTGCTCGGGCGCTGAGGCGGGCGGCGCGCCGGCCATTGCCGAAGCCTCCGAGGGCTGAACCACATCCTTGCACCGTGGGTGATCTGAATGTTGAGGACGCTGTCGGCTGCGCTGCTACTGCTGGCCCTTGTCCCTCCGTCGGCCCTGTGCGAGGAGCCCGTCATCGTCACCGAGAACGGGAAGCGCATCGCCGTGCACGAGGGCCGGCGCTTCAGCCTGAGCTTCGATGCGAACATGGAGAAGTTCGCGGCCTACGATGCCGCCCACCCGGAGCCGAGCGGGATCGTGTTCGTGGGTAGCTCCAGCTTCGTGGGCTGGAAGACGCTCGAGCGGGACATGGCGCCGCTCCCGGTGATCAACCGCGCGTTCGGCGGGTCGAACAGTGCCCAGTTGTGGTTCTACGCGGACCGTGCAGTGCTCGCGCGGAAGCCGCGTATCGTGGTCGTCTATATCGGCGACAATGACATGCCCCCGGCCGCCGTCACGGTGGACAACTACATCAAGTACGTCCGGCTGTTCATCGAGCGCGTCCGTGGGGCGTTGCCTGACACCCGCTTCGTCTTCGTATCATCCAAGCTGAGCGTGGCGCGCTGGAACCTGCGGGACAAGTACCGGGCGGCCAACGCAGCGCTGAAGGCACTGTGCGAAGCTGATCCGCGGCTGAGCTATGCTGACATCACCCCCACGCTGCTCGATGCGACGGGCACGCCGCGACCGGACCGGTTCGTTGCGGATAAGCTCCACATCAAACCCGAGGTCTACGCCGACTGGACTGCCATCGTCCGCCCAGTCGTGGAGCGCCTGTGGAACAGCCTGCAGGCCGAGGATGCGGCGACCGCGGCTGCCGTCGCCGCAAGCATCGTCGAGAACGGCGACTTCGAGGTCGGCGGCCAGACGACGGTCGCCGGGCTGAGCACTCACTTCTTCCAGGGGACGTACGACTTCACGGTGGTGACCCAGAGCCCGCACTCCGGGCGGCGCTGCATCAGCATCTCCGCGCCGGAGGCCGGGTGGGCGCGGTGGTATACGACGGATGTGTTCCTGCTTGCGGGGGCGCGCTATCGCCTGTCATGCTGGGTGCGCAGCGCCGGTCCGGCGGGGGCCAGGATCGCGGGCGATGTATGGGTCTGCGGCTGCGGCACCAATGCGCGGTTGTTCTTCGGGCGAGAGACCGCCTGGAAGCGGCTCAGCCAGGAGTTCACTGCCACCGCGACGGGCCGGGGCGGCCTGTACCTGCAGAACATGGGTGTGGGGCAGGTCTTCTTCGATGATGTGGCCGTGGAGATGATCGCTCCGCCGCCGGCACCCACCGGCGAGGCGGTCCCGACTGACGCGAAGCCCCTCACTGCGATCGTCATCCCGGCCGAGCCGCGGCTGCACCATCTCTTTCTCGCCACCGAAGCCCAGCGGCTGCTGCGCGAGATGACGGGCAAGACGGTGGCGATCTGCCCGGGCCGGCCGGCCACCCCTGGCCGAGGGCTCTACCTCGGCCTTGATGCGCCGGGGACCGACTTTGGCGCCGACATCGCCCGTCTAGCCGACGAGGGCATCCTCGTCGACATCGGCGACAACCTCACGTGTCAGGGCAAGACCCCTCGCGCCCTGAACTATGCAACCTACGAGCTATTCCGGATGCTGGGCTGCCGCTGGTACATGCCAGGCCCCCGGGGCACGGTGATCCCGCGTGTCGCGCGGCTGACCCTGACTCCGGCACACCTCGTGCACAACCCCTCGTTCACGCTCCGCGGCGGCACGGTGATCCAGGTCGAGGCCCGGCCCCCGAAGTTCACCCTCACCGGCGTCAACGAGGAGCAGTACATGGCATGGGCCGTCGCCAACCACATGAACCGGCTCAAGGCCGCCTACCCGCAGAGCTGGAACTACGGCGCGATCCATGGGTCGAGCTGGGAGGAGTACGCCGGGCACACCTACGCCTACCTGATCCCGCCGGAAAAGTACTGGCCGGACCACCCGGAGTACTGGCCGCTGGTGAAGGGGAAGCGCACCCACCTGCACTCCAGCGGGCGTCCCGCCGAGCTGTGCGTCTCCAACCCGGACGTCCAGCGCCTGATGACAGCCGGCGCCCTCGACTACTTCGCCAGCCACCCGTACGGGATGCGCTTCTGCATCAACGCCGACGACGAGCCCAGCTACTGGTGCGAGTGCGACGCCTGCCGCGCGCTCGATACCGTCCCCAACGACTTCGCGCACCAGGGCAACGGCGTCCTTAACCTCACCGACCGCTGCATGACGCTGGTCAACACGGTGGCCGCGGCGGTGCAGCAGGAGTATCCGGGCCGCTGGGTGGGCACCTTCGCCTACGGCTCGACGCGCGAGGTGCCGCGCAAGGTGAAGCCGGCCGACAACGTGATGGTGGAGCTGACGTGGTGGGATCGCTGCTTCAAGCACGCCATGACCGACCCGACCTGCAAGGTCAACGCGAAGGGTCTGCAGCGCCTCCGTGACTGGCAGCGGTGGACGGAGCACATCACGATCTACGGCTATCTGCAATACCCGCACTGGGACGTACCGCAGGTGTTCGCGAGCTCCGAGGCCGACTTCCTCCGCACCATCTACCGGCGCGGTGTGCGCTGCGTGACCGACGAGTGGGACACGTCGTTTGTCGCCTCGGCCCTGCTCTTGAGCCTGCGGGCGCGGCTCCTCTGGGACATCAACACCGACGTGGATGCCTTCATCGAGGACTTTTGCGGCAAGCTGTACGGCCCCGCGGCGGGCGCGATGCGGTCCTACTACCGGCGCATGGAGCAGGCCGTGGCGGAGAGCCCGCAGCCGGACGTGAGCTTCCGCGGCCTGGGCCGCTTCACGCCGCAGGTGCTGCGCGAGTGTCGGCGCGAGCTGCGCCGCGCCTATCTGATCGCGCACGATGACCTGACGCGCGCCCGCGTCATGGATCAGTGGTACGGCCTCAACATGGTCGAGCTGTACCAGGGGCAGGCGAAGCCGCAGAAGACGGTCGCTGACCAGGTGGCGCTGTCACAGCTCAACGACCGCATCCTCGCCGAGTGTCGGCGCCATGACATCGCCCTCGGCATGGACGCGCGCAACGCGCTGTATGTCGACTACAAGCCGCCTCTGGCGGCCCTCGCCGCGGCACGGCTCCTGCAACTGCCGGAGCAGTGGCAGTTCCGCATCGACCCGGGCAACGAGGGCGAAGCGCAGCAGTGGTTCGCACCGGGCAAGGTGGATGCCGCGTGGAAGCCCATCTCCATCCACAAGGCCTGGGAGGAGCAGGGCTACGCGCATGACGGCTATGGCTGGTACGCGCTCGACGTGAAGCTTCCGGGCAGCCCCGCAGGACCCGTCTGGCTGCTGTTCGAGGCTATCGACGAGACGTGCGATGTGTGGATCAACGGGGTGAAGGTGGGGGAGAGCAAGGGCGACGCTGGCGTGCTGTGGGACAAGCCGGTGGCGGTCGAGGTCACCGGTAAGTACCGGCCTGATGCGAGCAACCATGTCGTCGTGCGCGTCCACGACAGCGCCTACGCCGGCGGCATCTGGAAGCCGGTGTGGTTGGTGGGCAGCCGGTAGAGTAGTGTCACCAGGCCCGCCGGTGTTGCCGTTTGCCGTTGCCGTGCCGTTGGTAGGAGCGCTCCCCTGAGCGCGATGGGCGGGGGAGCTCTCCCCCGCCCGCCGTTTGCCGTGGCCGTGCCGTTGCAGGGCGGGGCCGCAGGCTCCGGACCCCATTCGCGTGCGGACCCCACGCGGAGCCAACATGAGTGAGCCGGGCCTCGTTGGCCCGAGACGACGGAGGACCACAATGCGCTTCACACTCGCTGTGCTGATGCTCACCG
>CAZIWQ010000769.1:0-3989 GCA_964542355.1 uncultured Armatimonadia bacterium | reverse complement strand
TTCTGGCACTAGCGGAGCGGCCGCGGAGCTCTAGAAGAGCGGCCGAAAAGTCGTTTTGAGGCCGCGAAGCCACTCCAGAATGGCTCTGGAGGGCACTCAGCCGACCGCTACGCCTCGGGGGCCGGCCGGAAGTGGCCTTTTCGGCCGGACCCCTAGCGGGGCCGCGCCGGTTCGCTCAGACAACTGCGCCGACCCGTCGCCGCCGATCCGCGGCGGGACAGGAGGCCGTCGTGGAGCAGGAGCCGTTCGAGCTCAGCCGGTTTGAACAAGAGCTGGTGCGCCGCCTGCGGGCACTCCCGTTCGAGGTGCAGCAGCACGTCTCGCGCTATGTGCTCCGGCTGCAGAAGGAGCACGGCACCGTCCCTGCCGATCCGACGGCCGCGCGCCCGGGCCAGGAGGCGGGGAGCGTGGTGTGGACGATGACGCGCGATGAGCTGGCCCGGATGCGGAAGCACCCGTCCGGGGACGAGGAGCCGCCGCGCTGACGCCGCCGCCCGCGACCGGCCGTGATAGATGCCGTGGACCTGCCGAACTCGCTGTCAGGGAGTGTGATCCATAGCGATGTCCCACCGTGGCGGCTGCGCGTGGGCCAGGGGCGGTTGTGGTACTCGCCCCGCTTCTGTACCTGCTGCAGGTTCTCAGTCCCTGCTCGGGACCACGGAAGCGGGGCCCACCGGGACCACCCGCCGCCGGCCACGTCTGTGGCCCACTGCCTAATATCAGGAGAATACCGACCATGATGGACCGCAGCGTCCTTGAGGCCGATTACGAGTTCGCCCGCATCCTGACGTCCGAGCTGGAGCGCCAGCGCAAGACCCTGATGCTCATCCCCTCCGAGAACTATGCGAGCCGTGCCGTGATGGCGGCCTGCGGCTCGGTCCTGACGAACAAGTACGCCGAGGGCTACCCCTTCCGGCGCTACTACAACGGCTGCGAGAACTATGACAAGATCGAGCAACTGGCCATCGATCGCGCCAAGGCGCTGTTCCGGGCCGACCACGCGAATGTCCAGCTCCACACCGGCTCGCAGGCGAACATGGCGGCCTACTGGGCCCTGCTCAAGCCGGGCGACCGCATCCTGGCAATGAAGGTCGCCCAGGGCGGACACCTGACGCACGGGGACCCGGTGAATTTCAGCGGCCACAGCTATGATTCGCACTTCTACGGCCTGGACCCGGCGACCGATCAGCTCAACTATGACAACATCCTCGAGGTGGCCAAGGAGGTGCGGCCCAAGCTCATCATCTGCGGCGCCAGCGCCTACCCGCGCATCATCGACTTCAAGCGCTTCAAGGAGATCGCCGACGAGGTCGGGGCGTACCTGATGGCCGATATCGCCCACATCTGCGGGCTCGTGGCCGCCGAGGCCCATCCTGACCCGGTGCCGTACTGTGATGTGGTGACCTCGACGACTCACAAGACGTTGCGCGGCCCGCGCGGCGCCCTCATGCTGTGTAAGCAGGAGTGGGCCAAGGCCGTCGACCGGGCGGTATTCCCCGGCGTGCAGGCCGGCCCGCTCATGCACATCGTCGCCGCCAAGGCCGTGTGCTTCAAAGAGGCCCAGGAGTTCGGATTCCGCGAGTACCAGCGCCAGATCGTGCGCAATGCCCAGCAGCTCGCCCGCACCCTCCAGGAGCACGGCTTCGACCTCGTCACCGGCGGCACCGACAATCACCTGCTCCTGGTCCGCCTCACCAACAAGAACATCACCGGCAGGGCGGCCGCCGACCTGATGGAGACGGCCGGGATGGTCGTCAACAAGAACCTCGTCCCCAACGACGAGCTGCCACCCACGGAGACCTCGGGCATCCGCCCGGGGACACCCGGGATGACTACCCGTGGCATGAAGGAGGCCGAGATGGTGCTCGTCGGCAACTGGATCGCCCGGGTGATCCAGGAGGGACGCCACGCGGACGGGACCCCCAACGAGGACGTCCTGACCGCGGTCCGCAACGAAGTCGAGCAGCTCTGCGAGGCCTTCCCCATCTACCAGAGTATCTAGCAGAGCGGCCGCGACAGCCACCTCCCGCCCGCAAACAGACGAGCCGACCTCCCTGCACCGGAGGTCGGCTCGATGGTTTCTGGTGACACATCGGCGCAGTTGTCGGGGGAGCCGGGTCCCGCGCTACAACTGCCCGGGCACCGGAGGCGGGGTCACGCGGTCGAGACGCTGCGTGACGCCCTCGCGCAGCTCGCGGTCGCGGATACTCAGCTTCGCCGCCTTGCGCGCCTTCACCAGCCAGGCCGTGCGCTGCTGGTCTTGCCGCTCGCGGGCCAGTCGCTGGCTGATCTGCTCCTTGACCTCATTGAGACTGAGGGGGCCGGCCGGGAGCCGACCCTCGACGCGGAGGATCACCCAGCCGTCGGGGGCCTCGATCAGCTCGCTGGTCGTCCCGACGGCCAGCTTGAAGGCGACGTCGGAGATGGCGGGAGCATAGTCTGCGGCCTCGAAATAGCCGGTGTCTCCGCCGGCCTCCCGCGTGGCATCATCCTCCGACAGGCTCTTCGCCAGCCCCGCGAAGTCCGAGCCCGGTGTCTTGAGCGCCTCCATCACCGCCTCGGCGTTGGCGCGGTCCCGGAACAGCATGATGCGCGCCCGCACACGCGGCCCCCGCTCGAACTCCTTGCGGTTCTGATTGTAGTAGGCCCCGATCTCCGCGTCGGTGACCTTCGTCTCCTGGGCGACGATCTTGTCCAGCAGGAGATTGGTCTCGATGTTGTGCTGGTAGGCTTCCAGCGGGACGCCGAGGCGTCCCAGCTTGACGGTGAGATCGGTCATCGAGCCGACACGCGCCGCGGCGCGCTCCAGCCCGGCCTCCCGCTCCTGCGGGCTGATCGTCAGCCCGCGCTTGCGCGCCTGCTCGCGGACCACGGCATCGTCGATCATGTCGAGCAGCGTGTCGGGACCGTGCTTGGCCTCCAGCTCCCGGACCAGCTCGCCATACGTGATCGCCTTCCCGTTCACCCGGGCCACCACGCGCCCCGCGTCCGGGATCCCCCCACACGAGGCGACCCCGAGGGTGACCACGGGCGTGATGAGCACCAGCACGCACAGCAGCGTCCGGCCGCGTGTGTGCCGACGCCCTGGCGCGGCGGCCACCGGGGCCCGCCCCCCTGGTCTCCTGTCTCTGTCATCGTGCGACGTGTTTGAGCGGTACATCGGCGTACTGAATGTCTCCCTCGTAGAGCACGACATTGGATCGGCCCCGGGCAAGGTGGCCCAGCAGCTCCTCAATGATCCCGTAGTGCCAGAAGTACCCGGCGGTGTCATCGTGGTATTCGACGACGATGCCGCCCGGACGTTCCACGATGCGGCCACGAAAGCGCGGATTTGGCACCCGCACGCCTCGCAGCACGATGCGCTTGCCGCAGGCTTGCTCGAGACTCGCCACCCACCTGGTGATCGTCGTGGACTCAACCTGGCTCACGTCACGACCTGCTCCGCGATGACGGTATCCTCGTGCTGGTAGGGCGGGGAACACAGACACAAGATGCGGAGGGGGCCTGCGCCCATGCACACGACCCGGTGCCGGTCACCGGGTCGGATCAAGTGGGCACCGCCTGCCACGAGCTCGATCTGCGCGGCGTTGCGCAACAGCAGGCCGGAGCCCGCAAGCACATAGTAGACTTCCTCACTCGACCGGTGGTAGTGCAGGAGCGTGCTCTCCCCGGGCATCACCGCCGCCTCGGCGACGCTCAGGTGCTCGCATCCCTCCGTCTCCGGCCGGATCAACTCCACGATCAGCGACCGGTCAAGCGTCCGGTACGATGGCGTTGTCATCTACACATACCCGCTGTGGCGGTAGCCAAACGCCCGTTGGTGCCGCGGGCGACCGCGCCGGCATCCGGGCTCTGCATTCCGACGCGGCTCTCACGCGACAGCCCCGCAATTGTACCCGTGGTTGCGTCCGGACGCAACCACGGTGCGCCGGACACTCCTGTTCGGCCACACACGCCGCCCGACAGGAGTGTCGGGCGTACCGACACGG
>CAZIWQ010000768.1:0-3990 GCA_964542355.1 uncultured Armatimonadia bacterium | reverse complement strand
CATCCCCGAGCTGCGGCGACGCGGGGCCCGCTTCGTCACACTCGCCCCGCAGGCGCCGGTCGTGGCGGCGGGCGGGGCGCGTGAGGGGGGGAGGTAGGGTGTCACCCATCGCCGCGCTCCTGGTGATCGTGGCGGCGGTGGCCGGCGCCGCCCCGGCGGGCGGTCGGCCGCCGGGCGAGAACGAGCGCATCCCGCTGCTGGACCCCAATGTCGCCGACCTCGCCGACGCCTCCATCGCTGACGCCCGCGACCTGCTGGCCGCGCCCGCGGGAACGCGCGGCTGGTTGTTCGTGGGCAGCGACGGGCGCTTCTACTTCCAGGATGGCTCCCGCGGGCGGTTCTGGGGGCTCAATGTCGCCAGCGATTCCGTGTTCCAGCCGCGAGCGGTCATCGACAGTGCGATCGCGGCCATCGCGCGTGCCGGCTTCAACCTCGTGCGGCTACACCACGTCGACGATGAGAACGGCCTGCTCCCGGCGGCGCTGGCAGGGACTCGCAAGCGGATCGACCCGCGGAAGCTGGAGCTACTCGACTACTGGATCGCCGAGCTCAAGGCGCGAGGGATCTACATCTACCTCGACCTGCTCGACTACCGGACCTTCCGCGCGGAAGAGGGGGTGGTCGGGGGGCCACAGCTCGGGCGCGGCGCCAAGCCGTATGCGGTGTTCAACGAGCGGCTCATCGAGCTCCAGCGCGACTATGCCGCCGAGCTGTTGTTCGAGCACACGAACCCCTTCACCGGGCTCTCCTATGCGCAGGACCCTGCAGTGTGCATGGTGGAGTTGTGTGACGAGAACGGTCTGTTCGCGGCGGAAGACCGCCTGGGAGAGCTGGCGGCACCCTACCGCGACGAGCTGCTGCGACGGTGGAACTACTGGCTGGTGGCCCAGTACGGCTCGCGAGAGACCCTCGCGCGAGCCTGGACCGATGAGCGGGGCGTCTGCGCCCTGGGCACCGGAGAAGACCCCCGGAAGGCCACCGTGGGACTTGCCGGTGTCACGCCGGGTTGTCCCGCGAGCGGGCCACGCCTGGCCGGCCGTAGCATGTTCTTTGCCGGCATCCATCGCGACTACTTCCGCACGATGATCGGTGCCCTGCGCAGTCGGGGGCTGCGCTGTCCGGTGTCGGCGGTGACGAAGCCCCAGGTGATTGCCGACCTGTGGGCCAGCGCCGGGGAGCTGGACTACTGCGCCACAAACTACTACTATGACCATCCCTACTACCGTAAGGGCAGCGAGTGGCAACTGCCGGCCTTCCTCAGCGGCCAGAACCCCCTGACCGACATGAGCGGGAGTGGCTTCGCACCGAACGTTGCCGCGGTGCGCTGCCGGCGCAAGCCGCTCGTCGTGCGCGAGTGGAACGTGTGCTGGCCTAACGAGTGGCGGGGGCCGGGGATGATCGAGGCCGCCGCGTATGCCTGTCTGCAGGATATCGACGCGATGATCCTGTTTGCGCTTGACGCGCGGCCGCAGGCGCGCAAACTGGGCTTCTTCGACGTGCGCAGCGATCCGACGCGCTGGGGGCTCGCGGCCATCGGCGCCCGTCTCTACCTCGGCGGGCATGTGCGGCCGGCACGGCGCACGGTCGCGATCGCGCGCTCCGAGGCCGAGGCATTCTCCCGCGACGGTGGCCTGTTGCCGACACCGCTGTACCAACTCGCGCGCGTGGCGCGGGTGGAGAACGTGTTCTGCGAGCCGGAGTGCCCTTCGCTTGGCGACCTAACGGTGCTGGCCGGGCGGACGGCGGCGACCCGCTACGCCGGGGAGCAGGGAGTGATCTCCGCCGATGCGCCGGCCACGGATGCCTACGGCCATGGGAAGGCCACGGCGGCGGCGCTCGCCGAGTACCCCGATCCGGCGCCGCCGGCGCGCAACATGCGCTTCTCGTTCGGGGGTACGCTGTACGCGGCCGGCCTCAGCCGAACGATCGACGACTGCACCCCCTTCCCCCTGGCCAGGATCACCGCCGCGGCCGACCTGCGTCCGGTGGGGATCAACGAGCATGGCACGCACTGCCTGGGTGTCCGCGACATGCGGCGCCGCAACTATGTCTTCGGGACGGCCGGCGACGAGTTGCGTCTGCGCGCCTCGCTCGACGCCCTGGGCCAGCTCTTCGGCCTGGCGGCCAGCCATGCCTACCTCGACCGCAAGTGCTTCGTGTCGGACACCGATGAGGTGACCATCGACCAGGAGGCGGGGATCCTGTGGGTGAGTACGCCGCTGTCGCAGGTGGTAGCCGGCGACCTCGCCGACACCGATCGCGCCACCGCCGGCCCCCTGGAGCTGCGCGCCGGCGCCACGATGCTCACCTGTGTCCGCCAGAGCCTGGACGGGCTGGACTGCAGTCGGTCGACGCACTGGCAAGTCAAGTGCGTGAGCGGGGCGCGCAACACGGGCCAGCAGGTGCGGGTGCACCGGGATAAGCCGGCGGAGCGGGTGCTGGCCCTGGAGGGGCCGGGGGAGGCCCCGGTCGTCACGGGGGGGAGGGCGACGCCGCGACCGCTCACCGTGCTGGTCGGCGGCCGCCCGGTGATTGAGGCCTACCTGCGCGATGGCTGTTTCGAGCTGTGCCGCCTGGGCAACCGGGCGCGCTTGTACTGCGACACTGCGGGTGCGAAGTTCGCGCTGCCGGAGCTTCCCACCCGGATCACGGCGACGGCGTATGGCCGGCGCGGCGAGGACATCGGGCCGCTGCAACTGACCCAGCCCTTTGCCTGGCCGGAGGGGACCACGCTCTTGCAGTTCCCCTGGGGCCATGCGACGCCGGCGAAGTGAGGGCTCACTGTGGACATCAGCATCTACGACTGCGCATCCCCGCTGGACTATCGCTATTACGGCGACGACCCCCAGATGGTCGCGCTGCTGGCCCCGTATGTGACCGAGCGGGCCTACATCACGTCGGAGCTGGAGGTGGAGGCCGCGACAGTGCAGGCGCTGGCGAGCCGCGGCATCTGCTCCCAGCAGGTTGCCGACGAGGTCGCGCGCGCGATCGGTGAAGTCACGCCCGAGGAGGTCCATGCCGAGGATGCGCGGATCCACCACGACACCCGTGCCATGGTCAACTGTCTGCGCAACCGGGTCAGCGATGCGGCAAAACCCTACGTCCACCTGTCCCTGACCAGCTTTGATGTGAAGGACACGGCATTGGCCCTGCGGCTGCGCCGCGGCGTGCACCAGGCAGTCATCCCCGAGCTGCTCAAGCTCGAGCGGACCCTGATTGAGCTGGCGCTGAGGGAGCAGGACACGCTGCAGATGGGCCGCACGCACGGTCAGCATGCGGTGCCAGTGACGTTCGGCTTTGCCATCGCGCAGTTTGTGAGCCGGCTGGGCGGGCGGATCGAGGCCCTGCGGGCCGCCGCCGACAGCCTGTGCGGGAAGATCAGCGGCGCTGTCGGGGCCTACAACGCCAGCTCGTTGTTCTTCGACGATCCGTTTGAGTTCGAGCGCGAGGTGTTGGCCCTGCTGGAGCTTCGGCCCTCGCCCTCCTCCACCCAGATTGTCGAGGCCGAGTTCGTGACTGACGTGATGCACGCGCTGACCTCGACCTTCGGGGTACTGGCGAACCTGGCGGACGACATGCGTAACCTCCAGCGGACCGAGATCGCGGAGGTGGGGGAGCGGTTCGAGGCGGAGCAGGTCGGCTCCTCGACAATGCCGCACAAGCGCAACCCGTGGAACTTCGAGAGCGCCAAGAGCATGTGGAAGGTGATGGTGGCGCGGATGCAGACGGTGTATGCCGACCAGATCTCGGAGCATCAGCGCGACCTGACGAACTCGGCCTCCCAGCGGTTCCTCCCGGAGGTGCTCGTGGGCCTGGTGAATGCCACCCGCCGCCTCGACCGGGCGATGCGCAAGCTGGTGACCGACACGGCGCGCATGGAGGCGAACTTCGCGCTGACCGGGGGGATGGTGGCGGCGGAGCCGGCGTACATCCTGCTGGCGGCCCACGGGCACCCGGACGCGCATGAGGCGGTGCGGCAGTTGACGCTTG
>CAZIWQ010000767.1:0-3993 GCA_964542355.1 uncultured Armatimonadia bacterium | reverse complement strand
TGTTCACACGGAACGGTATCCTGTAGGAGCGGCTTCCAGCCGCGACCGCACACGGGAAGAGACAACACCATCGCAGCGGTTCGAATCCGCTCCCGGTGCGCCGCGATTGACCCTGTGCGCGTCGCCACACCCATCGCGGCTGGAAGCCGCTCCTACAAGGGACCACTGGGTATGCGGTACCGGCGCGGCTTCCAGCCGCGCCAACACGACTCTCGCGACGGGCTCGCTAGACCGTGCCCTCACCCCAACAGGAAGCTCGCCAGCGCGCGGTGGCGACCGAGGCTGTCGAGCCGGCACTCAACCTGTAGCTCGGGTACGGCATCGCGCCAGGCGGCCGAGTAGTGCTCATCCCACTGTGCCCCGGTCACCGGACGGCCGAAGCAGTCGGTCGGCTCCAGGACGAGGGCACGCTCGACGCCCGCGCTTTGCACAAGCTGCGGGAGATCAGCCAGCCCCAGGATCCCGGGGATGGCGTAGGCGTGGGGCACGACCGCGGTGGGCTCGAGCGCGAACTGCTCAATGCTCGGCCTGAGCTCGTGCAGGCAGAGCGAGTGGATGCCGCCGTCGAGGGCCGCCGCGAGCGCTGCCGACCAGGCAACCATCCCCCGCGCCATCAGCGTGACCGGTAGCCCTGCGCCGCACTCGCGGGCATACTGCGCGACGCGGACGAGGTCGTACGCGCGCAGCGCCCCCATGCTGGTCCCCAACATGCGCAGGTATTGCGGGATCCAGATCTCGTGCAGCATGCTCGGGCCGACCTGGGAGGCTGTCTCCCCGAGCCCGCGCAGGTCCGCCAACACCACGGCTACTCCCTGTCGGGCCAGCACGCGGAGGAGACGCTCGGTCGGGGCATCGATGCTGGCGGTGCCCCCGTCGCAGCAGTACACCAACACGCGGTCGGGGTGCGGCCCCGTGAGCCGCAAGACCGGGACCACAATGTCGGGCTCAGTCGTGATGAATGCCTTCTCCAATCCAACCCCCTCCTCCGCCGGTGGGGAAGGGGAGAGGGGCAGCACTCGCGGGTTGAGCGGGCACGGCTCTGCCGGCAGGCCGAGCAGGCCGGCCAGCTCGGCAGGCGTCGGGGCGCGCCGTCCTGCTCGGCTTGCCAGCACTGCCTCCGCGTTCTGGCCGTGGACGAGCTTCGCCCCCGCGACCGAGATGCTCACCTGGCCACTCGGCGTGTTGCGCTGGGTCTCCGGGGTCTCCGGCTCGAAGTCCACCAGCTCACACAGCCCGATCTCCGGCTGCAGGAAGCGGTTGAAGAACTCGATCGAGGCGCGCTGCAGGCTCAGGTGGAGGGCGTTCGTCCCCTCGACCTCGCACAGCGCGACACGGTCCTCGGCGCCAAACAGCCCGTAGACCTGGCGCATGCGCTCGTATGCCAACCGCGTGCCCTCGATGGGGAAGAAGTCACCCTTCGCGGCCCCGATCATTGCCGGTCGGGGCGCGAAACAGGTGTAGAAGTCGTCGTAGTCCAGTCCCGCGAGCAGGGCACCGGTGAGGTTCTGCTCCTCATCGTGCCAGTGCGGGCGCTGCATGTAGATCTCCCGTGCCGTCGTGTAGACACAGGGCATCCCCGCCGCCAGTCGCTCGTCGGCCAGCATCAGGTACGAGGACTGCGTCCCTCCCCCGGAGTACCCGGTGACCGCAATGCGGGCTGGATCGACCTCCGGGAGACCGCCTAACAGGTCGCAGGCCGCCATCCCCTGCTGCACGAAGTAGCGAGCGATGTTGTGGCCGACGAGCTCGCACTGCAGGCCACAGTGCTGGTGTTCGGCGCTGCCGTGTCCGGCGAAGCTGGCTGCGAGCACCGGGTCCCAGCACAGCTTCTGTTCCCCCTGGCCGGGTGGGTCGAACGCCAGGGCGACATAGCCATTCACTGCGAACCAGGCGCACACATGCTGGTAGTCGGGGTCCTCGCGCGGGGCCTCGGTATGCCCGCAAGGGAACAGCAGGCCCGGCCGCGGCCCGTCCCAGCCCATCGGGCGCCACAGGGTACCCGTCACCATGACCCGGGGGGCGGTCGCGCACATGACATTCTGCACGCTGTAGCCGCGGCGCTCCCGTAGCGGCCCCCAGAGCAGCTCCGGCGACGACGCCCGCGCGGGCAGGCCGCCGACGGCGGCAAGGAAGGCCTGCCGCAGATGGGCCTGGCGTGCCCGCACCTGCTCGATGCTGGTGAGCGCCGCCTTCTCGGCCGCCGTACGCGCGAAACAACGGCGGGCACGCTCCATGACGTAGTCGCGCAGCATTGTTGATACGTCGCCGAAGGCGCGGATCGGGTAAGATGTGTCCATGGCGGCCTCCTGGTTACCGGTCGGTCGGCGGGAGAGCTTTCGCCTGCGGGGTCCGGAGACCTCCGCCGCCCTCACACTCGCATGTTGCCGGGCAGGTGCCGGCGGGGTCTCGGCGCGAATAGACCCTCAGCCTGACCGACGGCGAGTGGACCCCGGAGGACTTCGTGGTGGTCCCGCCCGGGTGCAAGACGCGAGGCGTCTATGACTGGACGGAGATCCTGCGCGCGGTGCCGGGCGAGGCGTGACACGACGGCCGGCCGAGGTACATGGCTCAGCGCGAACCACTGGAGGGTTGCAGCAGTGCACGACAGAACCGGTGCCGCTGTCCTGTTCGCCGTCTGCCGGGGGCCGGAGGAACCGCGCCTCCCGGGCAATGTTATCCTGATGGGCGCATGCGGATTCGCACAAGCCGCAGCGACGAAGGATCTCGTCTCGACCACGAGCGATCCTTCCTCTAGCAGATCCTTCGCTGTCCCGCTTCGCGTGATGGGCGCTCAGGATGACGGACCCCCGGGAGGGCGCGCGAAGCCGCAGCGTCGAACCACCGCCGGTTTCCTCGCGGGCGCTTGCCTGCTGGTGGCCGTCGCGGCACTGACGCTGCCGCCGGCGCGCGCTGCCGACGAGGGGGCGCAGGCCATTGCCGGCCCGAAGTACCAGACCGACAACTACCGCCTCGTCGTGTTCTCTCAGGGGCACTTCGCGGTGCAGGTCGGCGGGTCGTGGATGCCGGGCTGCGTCTGCCTGAACGTGAACGGTGTCCCCCAATACAAGGCGGAGGCATTGTCGCACCTGCGCTGCAGCGTTACCCCGCGTGACGGGGGGCGCCTGATCACCATCTCCGGCCGCCTGACGCCGCAGGTGGCCTTTACGCAGACGCTGGAGTGCACTGCCGAGAGCATCGCAGTGACCTACACGGCGCAGGCGTTGGCGGACATGCCCGCCGCCAACCTGTCGATCACGGCCGGCCCCCAGCTCGAGCACGCCACCGGCCTCCCCTTCAGGGTGACGACCGCCGCGGGCGAGACGAGGCACGTCTATCCGCCGGACAAGCGCCTCGACTTCGCCCAGGTTCGCGCGATCGCGTGGGAGAATCTCGGGATGCGCGAGGCCCGCACCGTGTTCGAGCAGTGCGCCGCGGCGACCGTGCACGTTGCCCGCGACAGTGCCCTGTATACCGTCCGGCTCACCTCCGGCACCCCGCTCGCGGCCGGGGAGAGCGTCACGGCGCGGATGCGCGTGGAGGCCATTCCGCAGGGCGAGGCCCGGCAGTGGACGCGCAGGCTGCGCGGGCGACTCGGCCACACCGACTTCGGCGTCAGCGGGGCCTCCGGGCTGCTCAACAACGTACGCACCGACCGCGGGCTCATCATCCAACAGCTCAGCATCAACGAGCAGGACCGCCACCAGGTGCAGGTCGGCAACGGGGTGGGGAAGGAGTGGGGGGGCGTCCGCGTCGTCCGGCAGGAGCCGGCCAGGGACTACCTCGTCGAGGCGAAGGGCGCCATCATCAACGACTGGGAGGAGCGCCTCGAAGCGCGGGCCGTTGACGCCCGGACCGACGAGCTACATCTCTCGGCCCGGCGCACCCTCGCCCGTGGGCCCCAGCGGCTGCGCGTGCTCATGTATGTGGCCCAGCGGCTCGAACAGGAGCGCACAGCCCTGCGCATCAAGCGCCCCGACGGCACACTCGTCGACC
>CAZIWQ010000766.1:972-3995 GCA_964542355.1 uncultured Armatimonadia bacterium | reverse complement strand
ACAGCGGCGGCGGGACGCTCGACCAACGCGGCGAGGGACGAGCCGCTGTCGGCAGGGATTCTCCGCCCGGGTTGCGAAACAGCCCCCACATTGAGCCTCAGTGAGGTGTCACGCCATGAGCGGCAACGACTTCGACCCGGTGAGCATCTGCCTCGTCGGCGTCTCCAACTTCGCACAGAGCCACGCGGGCTCGATCCGCCAACTGGAGCAGGAGGGGCTGGCACAGCAAACCTGTGCCGTCGTCCGCCGGCCCACGAAGTACGCCGCGGCCGTCGCCGACTACGAGGCGCGCGGGGTTCACGTCTACCACTCCTACGAGGAGATGCTGGACGGGGAGCAGGGCCGGACTGAGCTCATCGCGCTGCCCATCGCCATTCCCGACCACGCCGATCTGTCCATCGCCGCGATGGAGGCGGGCTATCACGTCCTGTGTGAGAAGCCGCCGGCCGCGACGATCGAGCAGCTCGACGCGATGGTCGCGGCGTCCGAACGCACGGGCAAGACCTGCTGCATCGGCTTCCAGAACCAGTCCAAGAACACCGTGCGAGCCCTCAAACAGGCGGTGTGCGACGGGCGCCTGGGCAAGATCGAGCACATCGAGGTCATGGCGACGTGGGTGCGCCTGGAGACCTACTATGAGCGCAACCAGTGGGCCGGCAAGCTGATCTACAATGGCAAGTACTGCCTGGACGGCCCCACCAACAACGCCCTGGCGCACTACCTGTTCAACGCGCTCTACTGGGCCTCTCCCGAGTGGCTGGCGGCGGCTCAGCCGGCCCGCGTGCGCGGCGAGATCTATCACGCTCACCCGATCGACAGTGACGATTGCTCGGCGGTGCAGGTCGAGACGGTCGACGGCACGCGCATCACGTACCTGACCACGCTCGCCGCCTGGGAGAACATCGGCCCGCTGAGCAAGGTGTACGGGACCGCGGGGTGGGCCGAGTGGTCGATGAGCGGCCCGACCATCCTCCACCTGGCCGACGGCGCGACGGAGACGATCGCGTGGGACGGTCGGCCGGAGCACCACGAGGTGTTCCGCAACACAATCCGCTACCTGCGCGGGGCCGACCGTGAGCTGAACTGCCCGGTGGCGATGACGCGCCCGTTCGTCGTGGCGCTCAACGCGGCGTTCGAGTCGAGCGGCCGGCCGACCGCGGTCCCCGCCGCCCACGTGACGCGCGAGCCGCGCGAGGAGACGATCTTCACCGCCATCAATGCGATCACGGAGACCATCCGGCAGGGGTATGCGGCGGGCCGGACCTACAGCGACATGGGTGTCGCGTGGGCCCGCTCGACGCCGTGGGTGGACACCCACAGCTACCGGCATTTCCGGCCCGACTTCTAGGGGTCCGGCCGAAGAGGCCACTTCCGGCCGGCCCCCGAGATGTAGCGGCCGGCGGAGTGCCCTCCAGAGCCACTCTGGGGTGGCTTCGCGACCTCAGAACGGCTTTTCGGCCGCTCTTCCAGGCGGGCCCGTACGAGCGAGGCCTTAACTCTCACTTGGACCTCACCGGCTTTTCCCTCGCCGCGGTGTCGATGGTCTTGTTCGGCCTCTATATGGTCCCGCGCAAGCTCTCACGCCTGCGGGACTACGGCTTCCTGCTCACCATGTGCGTGGGCGCCGTACTCACCACGCTGGCGGCCCACCTGCTCGTCCACGGCTCGCTGCGGCCCGCGGCCGGGCCCCTCGGCGCGTGGCTGTCATTCTCCTGCGGGCCCGTGTGGACACTCGGGATGCTGTTCTACACCCTGTCCGTCTCCCAGATGGGGCTGACACTGGCCACCCCCATCAAGAACACGACCGCGATCCTGGGCACCGTGCTCGGCCTGGCAGTATTCGCCGAGTGGCGCGAGACCAATGCGGTCCTGGCGATCATCGGCAGCGCTCTCGTGGTCGCCTGCGCCGTCGTGCTCGCCCGCTGCAGCGAGCCATCGCCGGCGAGCGACGACGAAGTCGCTGCACCCGCGCGCAGCACCGTGACCCCGCTCGGCGTCGTGTTCGCCGTGTTGGCGGCACTCTTCTTTGCGGCCTACACGATCCCGATGAAGCTCGCGCAGCGCGAGCATGTTGGCACGCTGGACCTGATGGAGTACATGGCGGGCGGGACCCTGCTCGGGGGGCTGTGCCTGTTCGGCGTCTTCAGCCGCGGGCGCCGCGCGTGGCTGCGGGCTTCCCCGGCCGACCACGCCTGGGCGGCCCTCTCGGGGGTCACCTGGGCGCTGGCCACGGTTGCGATGACGCAGGCGATCACGCGGATCGGTCTCGCGATCACATGGCCGGTGACGAACCTGAACACCATTGTCACCGTGGCCGCAGGGATCTTGCTGTTCCGCGAGGTTGACCTGGCGAAGCACGCGCGCACGATTGCGCTGGCGATGGCGTGTGCCATCGCGGGCACCGTACTACTCGGGTTCTCCCGGACCTAGGGGTCCGGCCGGACCCCTAGGCTAGATGAGAGGGTTCCCCATGAACGTACTCGTACTGATGCTCGATAGCCTGCGACCCGACCACATGGGCTGCTACGGCAGCACTGCGGCCCACACACCGCACATCGACCGCTTCGCCGAGGAGAGCGTCCGGTTCCGCACGGCGTACGCCGAGTTCCCCAACACGATCCCCTCGCGGACCGCGTTCGTGGCGGGGATCTATACCTTCCCCGCCCGCCCGTGGCAGGCCCTGGAGAGCACGGACCTGCATGTCGCCGAGATCATGCGCGACGCCGGCTACCACACCGCCGCGTTCTCCGACACGCCGTTCAACAATGGCGCCCACATGGACCGGGGCTTCGCGGAGTTCCATCACTTCCCGCTGGGCAAGTGCCTACCGCCGGCCGACGGGCGCGAGCCACTGGAGATCAGCGACGCCTTCTTCCCCCCGGGCTACCCCGAGAAGGAGGTCCGCTACTACGCCTACACCGCCGGGCCCATCGCCGCCGTGCTGGCGCCTTTCATCACCGGCATGATCGCGGACCGCTTCTTCAACACCGAGCGCGTCCTGGGCGTCCTCTTCCTCATCGCCG
>CAZIWQ010000766.1:0-962 GCA_964542355.1 uncultured Armatimonadia bacterium | reverse complement strand
TACTACGCCTACACGAAGACCAACCGCCAGATCTCCATGGAGCGCTACGGCGTGCCCCCGGGCGAGCAGTTCTTCGCACAGGTGTGCGAATGGCTGACGCAGCACCGCGACGACCGCTTCTTCCTGTGGGTCGACAGCTTCCAGCCCCACGAGCCATGGGATGCGGGCGAGCCCTACCGCAGCATGTACGAGCCCCGTTTCGGCTACGAGGGGCGCTACCTGCCGATGCCGATGGCCCCGGACGCGGAGCAGTGGATGAGGCCTGGCGACATCGAGCACGTGCGCGCTCTGTACAAAGCCGGCGTCACCGAGACCGATGCCTACGTGGGCCGCGTGCTGGCGACGCTCGACGAGCTCGCGCTGACGGAGGACACGCTGGTGCTGCTCCTCTCCGATCACGGCATGCCACTGGGCGAGCACGGCCTGGTGCGCAAGTTCGGCTACCCGCTCTACGAGGAGCTGTCGCGTATCGCCTGGCTGATGCGCAAGCCGGGGCTGCTGCCCGCCGGGCGCGAAGTCGACAGCCTCGTATCCAACGTCGACTTCCTCCCCACGCTGCTTGAACTGTGCAAGATCCCCCTCGACGTCGCACTCGACGGCACAAGCCTCTTGCCACTGGTGGGGGGGACAGTCGATACTGTCAGAGATCAGCTCTTCCTGGGTGCCTACAACTACCGTACCGGAGTACGCACTGCGCAGCACAAGTTCATTGACAACCGCGGCGAGAAGCCTGATGAGTTGTATGACATGCAGGCTGACCCCCTGGAACGGAGCAACATCCTGGCGGACAACCTCGCGCTGGGTCGCGAGCTGCACCGCGCGATCTGGGACTTCCACGGGCCGTGGAAGGCGAAGCTGTCCCGCCACCACCTCCGGGCTACGGGTGTAGCACCATAGCACCTAGTAGCCCGTTAAGCGTCATTCTGATGGTGCGCGGGGCCCTCATATGAGCCCGACAGGGC
>CAZIWQ010000765.1:0-4000 GCA_964542355.1 uncultured Armatimonadia bacterium | reverse complement strand
CGCGATACCGGTCAACGCGCCGATGTCGCGACTGGTCTCACGCAAGCGACGGCCGCGCCCGGGGTCGCGCCGGCGGGCGCAGCCGGGGGCGTCCGTGCGCCGGCGGAGCCTTACCTGCGCTGCAGGGGTTCCCACACGTGCTTGAAGCGCGAAGTGGGGAGCACCAGGTACGTGGCGGCCATGTCGCTACCCATCGAGATCAGCCCGATGACCTGCCCGCGGTCGTCGGTGCACGGCCCCCCGCTCATCCCGGGGACCACCCGCGCGTCGGTGTTGAAGGCCACGACCCCGCCCTCGCCCCCACGCATGATGGCAGTGATGTGGCACGGTTCGACGCGCACGTTGGGGCCGTAGATGCTGGTCTGCAGGGCCCCACCCATGGGGAAGCCGGCGACGAACGACTTGGTGCCCTCCGACACGGACGTGCTGCCGACCACCGGGAGGAACGGCAGGGGGTGGTTCGCCTCGATCTTGAGCAAGGCGTAGTCCTTGCCGATCTCCGCCGGGGTGGCGCGGCCGGGCTTGCCGACGTGCTCGGTAGGGGTGGCGTGCAGCTTCTCCGCGTTCTTCTGGCCGCTGTTGAGGACGACCTCGATCACCGAGCACTGCCCGCCCTTGACGACATGGGCCGCGGTGAGCACGTACCCGGCCGGCGTGATGATCACGCCACTGCCCTCAATCTCGCCGTCGACGCGGATCCACACGGTGGCACGCTTGATGTCCTTCATCACGTCGCCGCCAAACAGCACGTAGCCCACCGCCAGTGAAGCACACGCGAGGGTGAGCAGGACCGCGAAGAACGCGGCGAGGCCGGTACGCGGCAGCACGCCGCCTTCCAACGCCCCTCCGATCAGTCGCGGGTTGTAGTAGGCCATGGCGCGTCAGCTCCTTGGGCTCCTGCGCTCTGTGCGTCACGCCATCTGTGGCTGCGAAGCTCACCGCTCGATGCGGGCAACGAACGACTGCCGGCAGTTCGGGCACTGCGGGGGGATGCCCTGGATGTCGAGGCCGAGGAACACCCCGCAGGCGCGGTTGCGACAGTAGTAGCCGGGGCGGCGCCCGGCGGGCGGGTCGGGGATCAGGTCCGCATACGGGTGAACTGCCGCGCCGGCTCCCTCGTCGTCGGCGACGAGATCAAACTGGGCCTCGAAGCCCCGAATGATGTTCGCCGCCTGCGCATCGTTGAGCTCACGAACGCCCATGATCGCCATCTCGTGGGTGCGCGGCTCTCCGGCGTCGGTCACCTCGATGCGATTCTTGACTCCCTCAGTGATGGCCCGGGCCGCGTCGCGACCCATCTCGTTGATGCAGTCCTGGATCATCTGGGCCATCGTCGTGCGGGTCTCATTGCGGTACGCCAGCTCACCGACCGTGATGCCGAAGTCGGTGGGGAGTGTGAGCAGGCGGCGCGGCATCCCGGGCGCCTGCGCCAGCTCCATGCTGAACTCCTGCCGGTCCTGCGAGTACTTGAGCATCCCCAGCAGCACGGCGCCGACGAAGAACTGCTCGGCTTCGCGGATATCGTGCTCGGAGGGCGGGCGCGGACGCACGCCGGTGCGCGCGAACGCCGTCATCTCCTGCACCTGTCCGACCCCCGCCCGCGTGCCCTGGATCTTGTCCTCGCGCTCCTGGATGTCGTAGCCCCGAATGATACGAGTGGGGAATGCCGCCCGCTCCCGCAAGAGCAGAACCATGTACGGGTCGTCAATCTCCTGCAGCCAGCGCTGCGGGTCGGGGGCCGTCACCCCGGTCGTGCCGGCCGCGGCGTTGACCGCGTTGGTGAGCTGGGTCTTGAACTCGGTCCACTCCGCCGGCGCCTGGGCGCCGTGGAAGAACGCCCACCACCCATCGCGGGGGTTAACCGGCTGGATGTCGGAGTACTTCGGATGCTGCAGGTCCAGCTCGGCCAGCTCCATGCTCTCCCGTACCACCTGGGAGATCTCTGTGGCCAAGCCGGCACTGCGAACCGCAGCCTCCTGGAACCGCTCGATCACGCGCTCGTCGTAGATGATCGGCGCCTGCCCCGCCGGCGCCCGCTGGCGATAGCGCTCGCGGATGTAGAGACAGACCCGGTCCACGTACTTGAGCTGGATGCCCCCCCCGCGCGCCGCGTCGGTGGGGCAGACACCGGTGAACGGCTGGTTCTCATCGCGATCGAGGGGCGCCGCCATCGCGTCGATGAGCGGCTGCAGGCGCGTGGCCTGCAGCAGCGCGCGGTAGAACTTGTCGCGGGTGCCCTCATCCGGGTCCTTCATCACCCGGTCCATCTTCTGGTGCACGATGTCCTCGGAGAACAGCATCGCCGTGCGACGGTGAAGCGGGCGCTGGATGATCCGGGAGTACTCGACCGCCGCTTCTTCGTGCCAGCGCGCGAGGTACTCGAGCAGATGCACGAGGCGCTTCTCGAGCGTCAGCAGGGCGGGGTCGCGCAGCTCGGCGAGCAATTGCTGCTTGGCGCCAAGCACGAGTTGCTCGGCCCGCCGATTGTAGGAGTCGCACACGAGCACGCGGGGCTTGAGCATCTCGCGGCGGGCCGCCGCCTCGTTGATCCAGCCGAAGCCGATGCCCGGCGGGAGGCGCAACAACCAGTCGCGTCGGACCGCCTCGATGGCCTCCCGCGCGTCCTCCAGCGTGTAGGTGGCAACGAGGCTGGTCTTGAGCTCGGTCGCGATCCGGCCCAGCTCGGCATCCAAGAGTTGCCGGAGCTTGCGCACCAGCCCGAGCGCATAGCGCGGGCCGCGCGCCAGGTCGAGCACGACCGGCATCACGGTCTCGAGCACGAGGCCCTCCAGGCAGCGGGCCCCGCGCAGGCGCTTGGTGTTCTGCTCGACACAGCGCACGAAGGTCCCGTCCTTGCCGAGGGCGCTCTCCAGCCGGCGTTCCAGGTCGATGAAGCCCTCGGTCGTGAGGTCGGCCTCGAACGCCCGCCGGATCTGCTCGTTGACCCACTCCTGCGGCCGCACGCCCCCGAGCTCATCCGTCAGGTCCTCGGGGACTGTCGTCAGCTCTTCCAGCAGCCGGTCGTCTTCGCAGCGGTTGACCCCGATCCCCAGCCGTTGCATGAGCTCAGTGACGTCGCGGTCCGTGGGCTCGAGGGGCAGGGCGCTGTCGGTCGCCAGACGGCGCGCATCGGTGTGCAGCCACGCCTCGAGGCTGTCGCAGATGGTCCCGTGGAAGCAGGCCTTGTGGCAGACATCGGCCGGGAACTCGATCGAGGCGACGCCGAAGGTGAGGAAGCGGAGCGGATAGCCGTCGAGGTCGAACTCGGCCATGTCCGGGCCGAAGTCGATGCGCCGTGACTGCGCCTCCAGCGTCTGGGCGATCACGTCCACATAGATGTACTCGGCCAGGCGGCCGATATAGTCATCGAACTTCATCTCACCGCCGGGGCCCGAGGGGGAGGTGACATAGCAGTAGTCGTAGGCCGCGGCGCGGCTGACCACTCCCGGCTGCTGGGGGAAGCGGGCCTCGTAGACCACCCCGCTGCGGTTGAAGTAATCCAGCTCCGAGAGCAGGGCGGCGGTGTTGCGGGCGTACTGCCGCTCACTGGTGGCGTCCTGGCGCGCGGTGGCGAGCACGCCGATGCGCTCGGCCTGGAGCCCCTCCTTGCCCAGGATCGTGTGGAGGATGTAGCCGACGTCGACGAAGGTGCCGGCACCCGTCCCGCCGCAGCTCGAGGAGATGACATAGCAGCGCGGCGCACCGACGGCGACGTCGGCGTCGGGAGGGAAGCCAAGCTGCTCTTTGATCTGGGTGTCGGTGACCCGACTGACCTCACCGATCCGGCGCCCGGCCTGCTGCCACATGTTCTGGAAGCTCTGGGCGCTGAGGAACGCCAGGCGGCCGAACATGCGGATCCCGGCGGCGCCCTGCTGGAAGCCCCCCTTGTCGGCGCGCTTGAGGGCCTCCATGTCGATCCAGTCCTTCAGACCGATGTGGTCAAACTCCTCCGGGTGCGTGAGCATCCCGACCTTGCGCATGTTGGCAATCAGCTCATCCA
>CAZIWQ010000764.1:0-4001 GCA_964542355.1 uncultured Armatimonadia bacterium | reverse complement strand
TAAGTGGCCTCTGCGGGCATCTGAGCGTACCGTCGCGGCCTGAGAACGGCTTCTCGGCCGCTCTTCGAGCCGCCCACTGTTCCTGTGCCACCGTCCCCATGCGATCGGGCGGCCAGTAACGGTACACCAGCTTGCCACGGATGGCTTCGTGCGGCAGGAACGGCGCCGGGAGCTCGGTCCCGCTGGCGGTGGCCGGACGGCTCCAGCGGTGCGAATCGTGCGAGTTGTTCCGGTTGTCCCCCAGCACGACGACGCTGCCGGGCGGGACGAGCACCTCCCCGCCACGCGCGGCATCGGCGGGCCAGGTGTACTCGGGCGGCGTGCTCAGATACGGCTCGTTCACCGGCCGGCCGTTGCGGTACAGGCGCCCCCCGAGCACGCGGAGCCGATCGCCCGGAATGCCGACCACGCGCTTGACATAGATCGTGGGCCGGGCCGCGACCCACGCCGGGGCCTGGAACATCACGATCTCGTAGTGGCGCGGTGGGCGCAAGTGGTGCACTAACTTGTTCGACAGGATGCGGTCGCCCACCTGGATCGTCGGCTCCATCGAGCCCGAGGGGACGACGTACGCCTCGACCAGCAGCGGGCGCACGATGCCGAAGGTCGCCGCCTCCGGCACGATCGCGGCGAGCACCGCGACCAGAGCAAACCACGGGATGCGTGCCCGGGGCGTCCGCACGACGAACGTCCCGCCGGCGAGGTCGTGCAGCGCCTGCCGGCGCGGCGTCAGCAGGATCACACCCGCGTCGGCCAGTCCCAGCACGGTTCCCACACCGCCGCCGACCAGCGCCCCCAGGGCGATCCCCGCTCCCAGGCTCCGGGCCAGGGCCCACCCGGCCGCCATCACCACCACCGGGGCCATGTCGCACGCGAACTCCACGCTGGTCCGTCGCAGCATGACCCGCGGGGTCGGCGCGACGCCCTCCGGCGTCTCGACACGGATCCCCGCGGCGAGCTTCCCGACCGTCTGCCCAAAGCGGCAGGTGAGCGTGAACAGGTAGAGGTACCACACGATCGCCGAGACGACAAAGCCGCTCCCGATGACCCAGGGCGGATAGTCGCGGGCATTCAGATAGGCACCGAGGCCGACGAGCACGATCTCGAGGAGACCGAACATCGCCTGATCGATGAGGCGGGCGCCGACGCGCAGCCACAGGCCGGCGTCGCGGGGAAGAGCTTGAGGAGCGGTCATGATGGATGACTCGTGAGTGCGGATAGCGGATAGCGAATGAGCCGTGCCGTCGCCCCTGGCCGGGGTCGTTCCTGGGACCGCGATCCCGCAGGGCGGGATCGCAGCCGTTCTGCAGGACCCTTAGGCCTCGTCAAGGCCGTTGTCATCGGCTACCTGCCGACGTTGGCATGCGCCGTACCGGCCTCACCCCCCGGCCCCCTCTCCGTTCCGGAGAGGGGGTGTCAGTAGGTGGGTACCGGAACGCATGACACGCCGCCGTGGTCCCGCTTGCGGGACCACCCTGAGCCCGCGTAGCGGGAGAAGGGTCGCCGTTCCGCAGAGCGGGGCCCCGCCGCCTCTCAGCGCCCTCCCACGGTCCCGATGCGGTCCGGCGGCCAGTAGCGAAACCCGAGCCTGGCCACGATTCCCTCCCGATTGATGCACGGTGCGGGAAGCTGCGTCTGCTCTGAGAGGCGCATCCGCGGCCACAGGCTGCCTTCGGAGAGCACAACCAGCTCGTCCGGGGGTACGGTTTCCAGGGCCCCCGTCGCCGCGCCGGCAGGCCAGGCGTAATCACGCGGGATGCCCTCGGAGAGCTGTGCGACCACCTGATCGTTGAGCCAAAGCCGGCGCCCGAACACGCGCATGCGGTCGCCGGGGACGCCCACGACGCGCCCTGCCACGGTCTGTGGCCTGTGCTTCCCGGAGCGCTGGGCGCGACACTCTACCGCCTCCCCGCGACGCGGCGGGCGGAGTCTGAATACCAACCGGTTTGTGTAGACGAGGTCGCCGACCTCGACCACAGACCCGTCAGTTCCCGGACCGGCCACGTATTGGCCCACGCCGAACGAGTCCCCGAGGCGGTCTACGGCCCCTCCCACAAGCACCGCGACCACGGCAATGCCCACGAACTCCGCGATGGGCCCTCGCGCCGTCCGGACGACGTATGTGCCTGCTTCCACGTCGTGCAGGGCCTGCCGGCGAGGCGTGAACAGGATCGCGAGCGGGTCCGCCAGCCCGGCGATCAGCCCGATGCCGACGAACGCCAGCGTGCTCGGCAGGTAGTCGGCCTGCGCGCCGCGCGGCATCGTCACGCCGACCGTGATCAGCAGGCCCGCGATCGCACGGAACCCGAGCTCCACGCCGACGCGTCGGAGCGTGACCGGCACCGTCGGGAGCTGGCCGTCAGGCGTCTCCACGCGGACGCCGGCGGCCATCTTCCCCACCGTCTGGCCGTACCGCGTCGTCATGCAGAACAGGTATAGGTACCACAGCACGAAGTTGACCGCCGACGCGATGGCCAGCACCCATGGTGAGAGAACATGCGCCTCCAGCCCGGCGGCCATCCCCAGGAGCACCAGGCCCACCAGGTTGAACAGAGCGTCGTCGATCAGGCGGGCACCGACGCGCGGCCAGAAGCCGGCATCAACAGCGGACGTTGGCGAGTAGCTCATCGCTGCGCCAAACGACGGCTTCACCCCCAGCATGGTCCCCGCGAGGCGGGGAGAACGACGGATGGCGGCCCTCCCCCGGGCCGTGCCATCGTTGCCGTATGCCGTTGCCGTGGTCGTTCGCCGTGGTAGGAGCGCTCCCCCGAGCGCGATGGGGCGCCGCTCACCAACCCTCACGCACAGGGCACACGGCACCCTCCTACCACGCTGCTCGCATGCCGTTGTCGTGCGCCGTCACCGTTGCCGTCCGCCGCACGGTCGCGCTCGGGGGAGCGCTCCTACCACGGCGGACGGCCAACGACCAACGGCAACGGCCGGCGGCAACGGCCGCCCTACTCGATGTTCAGGCTCAGGATGTAGTCCTGGATCGCCTTGTTCTTCTGGTCGATCTGTCCGCGCAGCTTCTTGACGCCCTCCCGCAACCCCTCGAACTCCGTCTCCTGCGCCGTGAACTTCTCCACATACTGCTTGTAGAGCTGGCTCTGGCGGTCGAGCTCCTTCATGTTCTCGCGGATGCGAGCCTGCTCTTGCTCGATCTCCTTGATGCGGGTCTCTTTCTCCGTGCGCTCCGTGTCGAGCCCGGCGACCTCGGCCTGCATCGCCACGACCTTCTCGAGCGCGGTCTTCAGCTCACCCTTGATCACGCCCGCCTCCACCAGGAGCTTGATGTCGTCGGGGCCCTGGTCGGCGAGCTGCACCCGCTCGAACGAGGGGCGCTCCTCGATCACGGTCAGCTTCTGGCTCTTGCCCGGCGCGACGGGGACGCGGAAGCGATACGCCGCGCGGGTGCGCTCATCAGACTGCTTCGGCTCGACGAGGACCCAGTCGGCCTTGAGCGGATGCTCCACCAGTACCAGGCGCTTCTCCTCGGCGTTGTTCTTGAGGGTGTAGGTGACCTCGGTCCGGCTCTTGTGCTTCACTGTCATCACACCGCGCGCCAGGCTGACACTGAGGATCTGCTCGGGAGCGCTCTTGCTCTGGGCCTCGACCTCGACGGCGAGATCCATCGCATAGGTCAAGAGGCGCGTGTCATTGGGGGCGACATCCTCAATCAGCGCGTCGCCGCCGTAGACCCCGCTGTCGAACACGGTGATCGGCCCACCCATCAGGTGGAGGCCGGAGGTGTTCTTGAGCATGATCCCGTTCATCGGGTGCTTGGCATCGGCCGCGGCGTTGAAGACCGAGAGCTTCTCGCCCTCAACCTTGGCGTTGATGATCGGGATCATCGCCGAGCGCTGCCGGGGGACGGTGACAGGCTGGTTGATGGCATACTGAAACAGGGTGCCGACTTTGCCGCCTTCGGCCATCGCGGCGGCACTGGTGGTGGCGAGGGAGGGCTCGGCGGGCGGCGGGCTGGGCGCCGCGCCATAGGCCAT
>CAZIWQ010000763.1:0-4002 GCA_964542355.1 uncultured Armatimonadia bacterium | reverse complement strand
GGGCTTCCTGCTCGAGGAACCAGTCTCACACGGTGCCTCGGTGACCGCATCCACGGCGACAGGCTGTGATCTTGCGCATGTGTGCAGAGTCCTCCGCTGCTGGCACTGCTGGCGCTCCGATATGCTCACGACCAGACTCGCCGACCTGCGGCTGCGGTCCAACCTCAGCGCTCCCTCAACATATACGTGCGCTCGGCCCTGATCTGTGAACTGGCCCCATAGCAGTGGGCGGTTGGCTGGCTCCGCCACCAGGCTCCGCGGCGTTGCGATGCATGTGGAAAGCCCCTGCCACGGTTCGCCAGGCGCAGACGCAACACACATCACAAGCGCTGCCAAGCTGGCGGCTGTGACGCGCAAGCAGGGGCTTGCGCCGGGCCGGCGAATCTGACGGGGAGCAGTGGCAAGCCGCGCGGCCACTCGGCCAACCCAGACGCCCCCTGGCGGCGCGCAGACGGCGCGCGCCGCCAGGGGGCGCAAGACGAGGTCTGGGGCGGAGCCCCAGGACGTTCATGAGTAGGACGGGAAGAGGGGTGTCTCGGATGACCAACACGACCGTCGTGCTTTGCCTCGCGCTCGGCGCGAGCGTGGCCATCGCCGCGTCTGTGCCGAACCTCGTCCCCAACGGCGGCTTTGAGGTCGCCGACCCCGCGGATGCCTCGCGTCCACTGGGCTTCACTCCCGGCCATGTCGCCCCGAGCAAGGCCAACGCGGTGATGACGTGGGAGCCAGGCGGCCTCCGGAGCAGCCGCTGCCTGGCCATCGAGACCACGGACTCCTCGGGCAATGGCTACTGGGAGGCGACCGTCCCCGTCACCCCGCAGACGCCGTACACGATCGTTTTGAGCTACAAGTGCCGCGATGCCGGCGCGTCGCGGGCGACGACCGGCGACCCGGTCTACAACACCGCGCGTCCGGGCGGGCCCAACCTGGAGCTCGGCGTCGGCGTCACTGACCCATCCTACAAGGCGCCCGGCAAGCCGACTCCATGGACCGACATCGGTCTGGCCGTCGGCCCCGTGGGCGGCAGCTACCTGCCCGTAGCCACGGAGTGGACCGCGTACCGCCAGACTGTCACCACCCGCCCCGAGCAGACGCAACTGCGCGTGCGGCTGCGCCTGTACTGCTACGCGCAGAAGGTCTGGTTCGATGAGTTGACTATCGTTGGAGGTGAGCTGCCCGGGGAACCCACGGTCCGCGCCGGCTGGCGGGATGTCGCGACGCCCCCGGCCGCACCCGGGGCAACCCCCATCGTGGGTCCCACGAGGTCGGAGCTCCGCGACGGGGTCCTGTACGTCAACGGCCGGGCGCTCTTTCCCATCGGCCTGTACGCGTACTGCTGCACGCCGACCGACGGGCGGTTCAGCGAAGACGCGCTGGCCGAGGCCACCGCCAATGGCTACAACATGCTGCTGAACACGTCGCTCCAGTCGCCCGCCGACACCGTCGCGGACCTCGACATCCTGGCGCAGCATGGGATGTACACGCTGCTGAACCTCAGCCTTGACCTGAAGGGCTGCATCGACCCGGCTGCGGCGCGTGAGGCCATCTTGGTCACGGGACAGGGCCGGTGGCGCGAGCACCCGGCGGTCATCGGCTACTGGGCCGACGACCCGGAAAACCTCGAGAACACGAGCGACGGGCCCATCCCCCCGACAACGATGGCGGCGCTGAATCACGCCCGGCGGGTCCTGCAGGAGAGCTCGCCACGCCTGCCCGTGGTCTTCGCCGTCTCGAATCTGCCGCGAATGGCCCCCGTGGCCCCGCTGGCCGATGTGATGCTGTCCTATCGCTACCCGGTGCCGATGTACCATCCGCAGATGCTCGACGGCTGGACGATCGCCTATGCGCTCTCGGTCATCGGTGACCGGCCGTTGTGGTTCAACTCGCAGGGCTTCGATCTCGGCTGCGGGGCGGCCCTCCGGAGCGATGGCTTCCGCCCGACGCCGGAGGAGATGCGGGCGATGGCCTTGTTCTCGGTCATCAAGGGCGCCCGGGGCTGGACGCTCTACGCCGTCAACCTGACGCGGGACAAGCAGCCGGCGCAGTGGGCGGAGGCGATGCGGCTGGGCCGCGAGCTGCGCGCGCTGGCGCCGGTGCTGGCGGAGGGCAAGCTCTCCCGCGTGGCCGCCCTGCGCCCCGGACCGCTCACCGGCTCGGTCTACTACCGGGAGCTGGAGCACCAGGGCACGCACACGCTGCTGGCGGTGAACATGTCCGGCGGGCCGATCGAGGTGACGTGGGAGTTGTCCCGGCCGGTCCAGGCCCAGGCGCTGTTCGAGAACCGGGCCATGCCGCAGGCCGCCGCCGCCGTGCCCGAGACGTTCGGTCCGTGGGAGGCACACATCTACCGGTGGTAGCGGATGGCCGGGAGCCTGTGACTGCCCCGCTCCTCGTTGTGCCCCGGCATTGAGCGCCGGGCCGGAGTCGATCAGGCCCCCGACAATCCGGTCGGGATGCGTCGGGGCAACCTGGCCGGCCGCGCGAGTGCAGTTCCCATTGCCTTGCGCCCTGAAGGCACCGATCTGCGGCTCGCACTGCTTCTGCTTCTGCAAGGGGCCATAGCGAGAGGGAGGAGACTTTCCGGGGGACGTCGAACAGGCAGCCTGAGAGCGGGGGGAATTCGCGGCAGGAGAGATATGCGCCGACGACTCGGCCTCCTGATGCCCGCCCTGGTGTTCAGGTCCTTCGCTGCCCCCCTCACGGCAGGGATGCTGCTCGCGTGGGCCTTCCTCAGTGCATGGGCGGGGAGCGGCGCGGGCCCACGCGATGCCACTGCCTCCCGGTCTCCCGTTGAGCAGCACGGTCCTCTGGTCGTCGTCACGGCTGGCTCCCCCGTCAGGGCGATGCCCGGTCCGCGGTCAGACGGCGTCGGCTGCCGCCGGAACCAGGCTCCGTGCGGGCTTGTGCCAGCCCCTCCCACACCCCCAACGTCTTCCTGGTCAGCGGGCTGCGCGCTCAGCAGAATGACGCGAAAGGTCAAGCGCACGCGGAAGGTGGACATCCGTCCCCCTGACACGTCGCTCCACATCGGTCGCCAGCCAAGAGCGCCACACGCGCTTGTCCACTGCGTGCAGTGCTGCTACCCGACCGTGGTGCTGCCCCTGCTGATCTGATCCCCTGCCGCACACCCACGACCATCTCACAGCTAGTACGGTTCCCGTTCCGGCATGCCGCTTGTCCGGCCGGCTGTGCCATTTGCGAGCATCCCTGGCTCAACCCACCAACACCGTACCCGGTTCGGCATGGACCGGGGCGGCACCCGCGAGACTGCCTGCCACAGGCAGCCGTACCCACCCATCATAAGGAGTGAGCACAATGACGAGCCGTAGTCGCACCGGTTTTACACTGATCGAGCTGTTAGTGGTCATCGCGATCATCGCGATCCTGGCCGCGATCCTGTTCCCGGTCTTCGCCCGCGCGCGAGAGAAGGCACGGCAGGCGAGCTGTCTGTCCAACGTCAAGCAGCTTGCCTTGAGTGCCCTGATGTATGTCCAGGACTATGACGAGCGCATGATCTACGGTCGGCTTCCGTCGTGGGGATCCGGCCCGCCGTACTTCAGCTTCATCCAGTTCATCAACCCCTACGTGAAGAACAGCCAGGTCTTCGACTGCCCCAGTCAGTCCTCGAAGTCGGCTGTCACCTACAACGGCTCGCGCAGCTACCCCTTCAACATGCTCATGTTCGGCCAGGCGCTGGCGACGATCAAGTCGCCGGCGGAGACCGTGATGCTGGGTGACGGCACGGTCAACACCTACAACGGAGTATGGGACATGTACAACCCCTCCCGCGGCCGTCGCCTGGACCGGGTTGACGGCACCGAGTACGCCACGTGGGGATCGGGCACCACCCAGTCGTGGTCGCAGTGCAACTTCTGCGAGGGGCACAACGCGACAGGCAATGTCGCTTTCGTCGACGGTCACGCGAAGGCGATGAAGTACGAGACGCTCTTCGCCGGCGGCGCCAACACGTGGTTCGACACCAACTAGAAGAGCGGCCGCGAT
>CAZIWQ010000762.1:0-4008 GCA_964542355.1 uncultured Armatimonadia bacterium | reverse complement strand
AAAGGCCACTTCCGGCCGGGTCTCTAGCACCAAGATGGCTGTGAGTGGCCTCTGCAAGCCTCTCAGCGTCGCGTCGCGGCCTCAGAACGGCTTTTCGGCCGCTCTTCCAGGTACCGCAGGAGGTCAGTTGCGTGCATACCAACATTCGGGTCAAGTCCCTGGAAGTGTTCTACACCCCCTGTCACGCCCGGACCCCCCTCAAGTTTGGTGCGGTCGTGGTGGAGGCGATCGACCTGTGCAAGGTCCGCGCCGTCGTCGAGAACGGGCACGGTGAGCAGGCGGAGGGCTGGGGGGCGATCTTCATCATGGACTTCTGGGGCTGGCCCGACCCGGGGCTGGCTCACGATGCCAAGGCGCAGGCGATGCGCGAGGTCGTGCAAGGCTACTGCGACCTCGTCCTCGACTACTCTCGTCCCGAGCACCCGATCGGGCTGTTCCATGACCTGGAGGAGGACCTCCGCGCACTGAACCTCGCCACCTGTGCGCGCCATCGACTATCGCCGCCGCAGCCATTCCTGGGGGCCCTGGTGTGTGCCTCACCGGTGGACGCGGCGATCCATGACGCGTTCGGCAATGTCAACGGGATCGACACCTATGCCGGCTATGGCGCCGAGCACATGGCCGACGATCTGTCGCGTTGGCTGGGCCCGCGGTTCAGGGGGAGGTACCCGGGCGACTACGTCCGCCCGCAGTACCTCGCGCACGTGCCGATCTTCCACCTGTGCGGCGGGCTGGACAAGCTGACCCGGGGGGAGCTCGACGAGAGTGACCCGGATGATGGCCTGCCCAACTGCCTCGAGGACTGGGTGGCCCGCGAGGGGATGTACTGCCTGAAGGTGAAGCTGCGGGGCAACGATCTGGACTGGGACGTGGATCGCACGATCGCGGTTCACGACATCGGGCGACGCGAGCTGGACCGGCTGGGGATCGCGCCGTTGCATGTGACCGCGGACACCAACGAGCAGTGCGAGAGCCCCGAGTACATCGTCGAGCTGCTGGAGCGGATCAAGCGCCGCTCGCCCGCGTGCTATGAGCGTATCCTGTACATCGAGCAGCCGACCGCGCGCGACCTGACGGCCGCTCGCCACGACATGCGCACCCTGTCGGCGCTCAAGCCGGTGATCGTCGATGAGAGCCTGACGGACATTGCGAGCCTGAACCTGGCGATGGAGCTGGGCTGGTCGGGGATTGCCCTCAAGAGCTGCAAGTGTCAAAGTGCGGATGCCGTATTCTGGTCGCATGCGCGGGAGCATGGCATCCCCTACAGCGTGCAAGACCTGACGAACCCGTCGTTGGCGCTCGTGCACTCGGTCGGGCTGGGTGCGCGGCTGTACACGATCATGGGGGTGGAGGCCAACAGCCGGCAGTTCTTCCCCGCCTCGACGCAGCCGGCGGAGAAGGCGGTGCATGGGGGGGTGTTTGGCATCGTGCGGGGCGAAGCCGACACGAGCAGCCTGGCGGGGACGGGGTTGGGGTATCAGATGGCTGCGCTGCGCGCGGGCGGCTGGCAGGCCGGTCTGTAACAGTTCGCCGGCCGCGAGGACGTGGGGTGGACGCGGGTCGACGAGCCTGCTACAATGTGCCTAAAGACCCGGCCGAAAAGGCCACTTCCGGCCGGGTCTCTAGCGGCGAGATGCCTGTGAGTGGCTTCCCCGGGCCTCTGAGCGTAGCATCGCGGCCTCAGAACGGCTTGTCGGCCGCTCTTGTCGATGCACAGGGGGCGGGAGCCCGGAGCCGGCATCCCGCGGCGCAAGGGTGGATCGCCGCCTTACGCGGCGAGACCGGGAGCACAGGGAGAACCCAGGTGGCAGGTACGACGGCAAGCAAGACACCACTATTCCGTCGGGCTCTCGTCGTCGACGACGAGGGTGGTCTGCAGCTCCTGGTGCGCGCGATCCTGGAGCACAGTGCGTACCTCGTGGATGTGGCCCGCGACGGTCTCGAAGCGTGCAATCGCGTCAGGGGCGTCAAGTATGATGCCATCATCTGCGACATCTTGATGCCGAACATGGATGGGACGACCTTCTTCCACACGCTGCTGGAGATCGATGCGCAGCAGGCGCGGCGAGTGCTGTTTGTGACCGGCGAGGACCTCGACGACGAGACGAAGGCCAAGCTCCGGACCAGTGGCCGGCCCCTCATGCACAAGCCGTTTGAGATCGACGAGTTCCAGCGGGTGGTCGACGGGGTCGCCGCCGGAACCGCCGAGTAACCACGGGGTAGCCCCGGCGGAGAGGTAGCGCCGCCCCACCGCGCGGCGGAGGAGATAGCGCAAACGCGGCAGTGCGGACAGTGACGGACGGGACGACGACGATGGCCACCGCGGAAGTGATCCTGATCGGTCCGGCCCACGGCGGCGCGCGCGGCCCCCGGTGCCGCAGCTACGCCGCCGGGCTGGTCGACGAAGCGCTGGCACTGGCCGGGCACGACGCCGGGATCGCAGTGTGCGGGAAGGCGCCGGGCCGGCGGCCCGCCGGCGTGGTCGTATTCCTCAATGGGCACGATCTCCACACCTCTCCTACCCCGAACCCTCCGCTGCACGACGGCGATGTGCTGACCGTCATCTGCCCTGCGACCGACACCTGAGGCGAAACATCCACGGGCGTTCAGCCGTCTTACTAGACACCATGATCCGCGATTCAGCGCCCGGACGGCCGGGACCGGAAGACTGCGTGAGCCCTGCGCTGCTGGTGGGTCACGGGGCAGTGCCGTGCCGGCGGGAGTGGGTGGGGAGGCGAGCCGGGCGCGGGGCTGTCGCGGTGGGGTGCCTCGTGGTGTGGGTGGCGGCGGCGTGGGGAGCCGAGGCCCCGCGGTGGGACGCCAAGTACGAGGAGAAGGTGGGCAAGGAGGCTGCGGCGGAGATCGACAAGGAGTATGACCGGGTCGACAACAAGGAGGCCCTCGCCAAGCTGCAGGAGATGGTCACCACCATCGCCGCCCGCACCAGCCGCCCGGAGGTCAAGTACCAGGTGCGGCTGGTGAAAGAGAAGAAGCCAGGCGAGAAGCCGGAGGTCAACGCGTTCAGTCTGCCCGGTGGCACCGTGTACGTCACCGAGGGTCTGCTGAAGGCCGCGCAGTCCGATCACGAGTTGGCTGGCGTGCTGGCCCACGAGATTGCTCACAACGCCCACTATGACGGGCTGACCCAGGCGGCGCGCGCCGGCAAGATCTTCAAGGGCGAGATGGCGGCCGTCCTCGGCGCCATCCTGCTCGGCGGCGTCAACAACGACCTGTGGGCCGGCGTGATGCAGGCCGGCATGTTTTATCGCGAGGGCGTGCTCGGGGGCTACTCGATCGAGATGGAGCGGGTGGCTGACACCTCCGCGGTCGAGTACCTCGCGGGAACCCCCTGGGACCCGGTGGGCCTGTTGACCTTCATGGAGCGGCTGGCGGCGGAGGAGCGGCGCACCGGCCCCGTGGCGCAGGGGGTCTTCCAGACGCACCCTCTGAGCGTCGACCGCGTGAACTACCTCGTCGAGGCGCTCGATCGGGCCGGGATCGCCATCAACCGCCGCAAGACCGCGCGCTGGGACAAGCCCACCGTCGAGGAGCGTCCGGTGAGCGGCAAGCCAGCGCCGGTAGTCGTGTTCCAGGGGCAGTCGATCCTGGCCTGTGCGGGGTCCGCGGCGGCCCCCCAGGACGCCAAGGAGCGCGCCGGCAAGTACGCCCGGGCGCTGGCCGAGGCGCTGGCGAGCGGCGCGCAATCATACCACTTCACGACTGAGCAGCGGGACAGCACGGCCGTCCTGCTGGCCTACGGCGAGCCCATCATGACGGTCGAACCGGCGGACGCAGCGCTCGTGGGTAAGCCCCCGCTCCAGGTGGCGCGCGATGCGCAACAGGCGTTGCGCAATGCGCTCAACCGCGAGGTCATCAACCGCCTGTACGGCAATCGGTAGGGCGACGGGGGCCAGCGGCGAGGGACGAGCCGCAAACGCGTAGGCCGACCGTCCCGACGCCGCTGTTTTCTGGCCAACCCGTCGGCGGCCGCACGAACCGCACCTGCTG
>CAZIWQ010000761.1:2517-4010 GCA_964542355.1 uncultured Armatimonadia bacterium | reverse complement strand
GCCGGGCGCGATTGCCGAGTAGATGTCGCGCAGTGCTTGTTGCATGGTAGTCTCCGCGTTCCGGGGGTCGCGGTGAGAGCGTCTTCGCGCCCGCGGACCTGCATTCCTGCCCGCCGGCCGCCGGTGTGCGCCGTCGCGGGCGAAGGGGAGCTGCGCCGCCCATGAAGCCACTTGCGCTGTGTCTGGTCCTGATGGCGTGCCCGCTCGTGGGGTTTGGTGAGGCCGCACCGGGGGACGAGGCGCCTCCGATGAGCGTGTGGTACCGCTTCGAGGAGCCGACCGCCCTCGGCGAGAGCGCGGGGCCCAATCCCTGGCCGGCCTACGCGCTCGGGGCGCAGGTCGGGGCGGGGAAGGTGGGGCAGGGGCTGGTCCTCGGCGGGACGGCCGGCAATGGCCTCACCCTCCCGCACCCCGCCGGACTATTCGGCCGGCCCGCCCACCGCGGCACGATCGCCCTGTGGGTCAAGCCGGCCTTCGACCCCACCCCCGGATCGCCGCCCCGCGTCATCTGCGACTTCATGCGCGATTGCTCGAACACCCTGATCGACGGCTATGAGATCGTCATCTTCAGCGATGGCGCCCGGCTCAAGGCCAAGCCCAGCCTGCTCACTCAACTGGATGTCGCTTCCCCGCTGAAGCGCGAGGTGTGGACACACCTGGCCCTCACATGGGATGATCGCGAGGGCACTCGCCTCTACGTGGACGGCGAGCAGGTAGCCGAGCGCCGCGGGCGGTTCGAGCCCACCGACCTCGGAAGTGGCTGGTTCGGCCGCATCGGCTCCCACTCCCCCGGTGGTGGCTATCCGTTCGCCGGCACGGTGGACGAGGTGCGGCTGTTCAGCACCCCGCTGTCTGCGGACGAGATCCGCCTCGTCCGGGATATGATCCCCCCCGTCCTCCCACTGACGGTGGGGGGCGACTTTGCCTCGCGCCTGTCCGTCCGCAACCAGGGGGAGACCCCGGCCAGCGTGTGGCTGCAGACCTGGACCCCTGCCTCCCACCTCGCCCCGCCGTTCACCGGCTACCTGCCGTTCGGGTTCGCCGACGCACCGCCGGACACGCGCTACTGGACCGCCGGGACGGCACCCACGGACCCCCGGGGCGCGCCGACGCTGGTGGGCGCCGGAGAGCAGGTCGATGTGGCGCTGCCTCCGGCCCCGGACGGCCCGGGACCCCGTGCCGTGCGCCTGATGACCGGTGAGGGCCTGGCCGCGGTCGCCGTGGCCGGGAGGTTCTTCTCCGGTCTCACGATCGAGCCCGCCGCCTGCGGGGCCGTCGTGCTGCGGGCAGGGCACCCGCTCGTCCTGCACGCTCGGGCTCAGTGCCACCGCGGCCGGGGCTATGCCGGCGCCCTGCTCGTGCGCTTGCTCACCTCCGGTGACGAGGAGGTCGCCCAGGCGATGCTCCCCCTCGGCCTGTCCGAGGGGAGCCGCCGCGCGCTCGCGATCACCCTGTCCGCGGAGGGTGACCTCGCGCCCGGCGCATACCGGGTG
>CAZIWQ010000761.1:0-2507 GCA_964542355.1 uncultured Armatimonadia bacterium | reverse complement strand
CGCGCGATGGTGAGACCCGGACGCTGGTCGACGTGGCCGCGGCGTACACGGCGCCCCCGGACGACCCCGCGTGGCTCGACCGGATGGCCCGTGACGGCGTTGCCGCCCTGCGGATGCATGGCAAGTACTCGGACTACTACTCCCTCACCGCCGGGCTTGACGCGCCCCTGCGCCGCGGCTTCAAGCTCTCCTGCATGGCGGCAATGTCGTATCGTGCCGTGTGCGCCGACCCGGCACCGCGGCTGCGGCTGCGTGCTCTCGCGCGCAATCTGGGGCAGGTGCACCGCGACAACCCCGCCATCGTCAGCCAGACCATCGCGGGCGAGGGGCTGGGCCACCCGCCGTGCTACTGCGACCACTGCACCCGGGCGTTCCGTGTCGCCGTCCAGGCCGAGTATGGCACGCTCCCCCGGCTGAATGCCGCGTGGGGCTCTGCCTACCGGGATTGGGGCGAGCTGCAGCAGTTGGGCAGCCCGCGCGACGTCGACGAGGCCGCGGAGAAGCTCAAGCTGATGAAGGTTGCCCTCGAGCTCCCCGCCGACAACACCGAACGCTGGCGCCGGCTGTTCGAGGTCGACCGGCCGCGCGCGATGGCATGGAAGCGTTGGCACGATCAGCTCCTGATCGACTGGTACCGCGACTTTGCGGTGGCGTTCCATGAGACGAACGGACACCACACGCCGGTGGGTGAGCAGCCCTGCTGGCCCAACTTCGAGAGTCACGTGTTGTTCGCGCTGGGCGAGATCGCCGACATCGGTGGCATGGACCTCTACCTGCCGGGCGAGATGCCTACCTCACTGGGCTATGCCGCCGAGCTGCTGCTGAACTTCGACATGAACGCCTCGATCTTCCGGAGCCGCGGCAAGCCGGTGATGGTGCACGAGCTGTACGTCCAGGACAACTCGCCCGCCCTGTTGCCGGAAGCGCAGGGCTGGTGGCTACTCGGGCGCGGGTATGGCCTGCTGACCTACTTCACCTACAACTACTACTACGAGGGGCTGCGAGCCGGCCAGCCCCTGGTCTTCGGCCTGTTCGACAAGGCGGGCAAGCCATACCCCACGCATCCCTCCTTCGTCCGCTTCAGCCGTGACATCAAGCAGTTCAACGCGCGCTGGGACTGCTCGTCGCTGCAGGGCGAGACGCCGCGTATCGCCCTGTTCATGGGCGATGACATCTCGCTTGCCAACAACCTCGAGACTGGCGGCGCCACCTGGAACGCCGCGGGCGTGCGCGGCCACAACGGCGCGTACTGGCTGACCGAGCGCAGTGGCTTCCCCGTGCGGTTCATCAACGACGCCGGCCTTACGTCGCTCACACCCCGCGAGGTTCTGATCGTCCCGTGGTGCCATGTCATGCGTCCGGCCTCGCTGGGGAGGGTGCTCAAGTTCGCGCGCGAGGGGGGCACCGCCATCCTCGACGGTCCGGCCGGCCTGTGGGATGACGCCTACCGCCCGTACCAGCCCCTGCCAGGCGGCGAGTTGGCGGTTGCCCTCGGGCTCCGCTACAGCGGCTATGACGACAAGCCCAGTCGCATCGCGGTCGGGGAAGGGGTCGCGATCGCCGCGCAGGGGTATCCCACGGGGCTGGAGCTTGCGGGCGGGGAGGTCCTGTTTCGGGATGCGGCGGGCCGGCCGGCCGTCGTCGAGAGCCCCTGCGGCAAGGGACGGGTGGTGTCCTTCCTGACCAGCCTCGGCCGGGCCCACCTGGGCCGGAACCCGGACCCCGCAGCCGTGAAGCTGTGGGGGACCGTGCTGGCGCGAACGGGCCTCAAGCCCCGGACGCGCCTGGTGCCTGCCCCGCCCGGTGCGGGGGAGAGCGCCCCGCCGGGGTTGTTCGATGCTTCCCTGCGGACGCGGGACGGGCGCGAGGTGTTCGTCTTCATGGTCAGCTTCTTTGGGCCGACACGGGGTGCGTTGGAGCTGGACCTGCCGGCGGGGGAGTATGAGGCAACCGATGCGGTCAGTGGGGAAGCGGTGGCGCTCACGGTCCAGGGGGGAAGCCGGCAAGTGCCGGTGGATCTGCCAGCGTTTGGGAGTCGGGTGATCCGGGTCTCTGCACGGGAGGGGAAGCCGTTTGCGGGGTGGTGAGGGTCGCCGGGGGAGCGGCAGTCCGAGGAGTGCACACAATATTTATTATGTACACTATGGAATGAACCCCTGGCAGAGAGCCTACTTGCTGATGCGGGGGAGCCTGGATGTCCTCCCGGACCCCTGCCCGCTTGTCGGGCAGGTGAATGGAAATGGGTCTGTCGTCCGAAGGACGAATGGCGGCGTAGCCGCCTACCAGCCCCCGGCATTTGCCGGGGGCTCCGTCCCGGAGGATGGCCATGTGGAAGGCCAAGACAGACGTCTATCTCCACCTCGTGTGGAGCACGAAGGACCGCGCGCGCCTCCTGAAGGGCGAGGCGCGGCGCGCGATCCATCGCTGCATACAGGAGGTGGTGCAGGGGCTCGACTGCACGGTTCTCGCATTGGGGGGCACCGAGGACCACGTGCACCTGGTCGTGC
>CAZIWQ010000760.1:0-4015 GCA_964542355.1 uncultured Armatimonadia bacterium | reverse complement strand
GGCTGAGTGCCCTCCAGAGCCATTCTGGGGTGGCTTCGCGGCCTCAGAACGACTTCTCGGCCGCTCTTCCAGGCGCCCAAAGGACCTCTTCATGAAGCTTGTTCGCTGCCTTTTCGCCGGATGCGGGTTGCTCGTACTGGCTCCGGCATGTTACTGCGCGACAGAGCCCGGGACCGTACAGGTTGAGCTGCGCGGCGAGACGAAGACGTGGACCGAGGACGCCGCAGTACTCGAGACCACGGATGACGCGCGCTTCCAGACGGAGCGCTACGGGAAGCAGTTCAGTTATGTCCTGCGCGGGCTGCCCCCCGGGACGGCGCGCCTGAAGCTCGGCTTCTGTGAGCTCAAGTACGATGCTCCCGGCAAGCGCGTATTCGACATCCTCGTCAACGGGAAGGCCGTGTTCCCGGGCTTTGACATCCTCAAGCACGGGGAGAAGGACGAGGCCGTGACCGTAACGACGGGGATCACGGTGCCCGCGAACGGAGTCCTGGAGGTCGGGTTCGTCGGCAAGGTCGAGCAGGCCAAGCTCAATACGCTGAAGCTGTATACGCGCGAGTGGACGGTGGATGTGCCAGCGGGCGAGGGCCCCAAGGTCGAGATGGCATCAGCCCCACCGAAGGATGCCGCCTTCCTGCACGAGGTCTACGAGACGTGTGTGGGCAAGTTCGGCTCGCGGCTGTGCATCAACCCCCGCCCCCAGCGCGGCATCTGCCGCCAGTCGGCGATGGGCCATGCCGACTACAATGTGGCCTACTTCGAGCGCAACGCGGCGCTGTACGAGGATCCGGCGACCGCGGTCTACTATGCAGTGAGCTGCCACGCGGCCGATGAGGCGGGCGGCGCGCCGGCGCACGACATCTGGTACTCGCTCCCGTTCAACGGCCGGATCACCCCCTTTGCCCAGATCAAGCAGGAGCAGAGCCTCACTACTCTGACCTACACCTGCCGCGGGGCCGACTTGCCGCTCGAGGTCATCTACACTTTCCGGGCGCCGTTCTACCCTGGTGACATCAAGCTGTCCGTGGCCCCGTACATCCTGCTGGACGTGAGTGTGCGCAACCTCTCCGCCGAGCCGCAGGCAGGTAGCGTCGTCGTCGGGCAGTCGGCGCGCGCCAGGGAGACGGTGAGCAAGGTGGCCGGGGGCGGCTGCCATGGCGTGCTCTACGAGCTGCCCGTGTTCGGGAAGGCGGCCCGGCAGGGATGGCTCGTCGATGACCGGAGCGCGGGAGGCGTCGCCGCTCACGTCGGCACGCTCACGATCCCCGCGGCGCCGCGGTCTGACGCCCGGGCGACCCGCGACAGCGATGGGCGGCTGGCGCTGCCGCTGGTGTGGGCCGACGCCGCCAGCGGCCTGAGCTGGGAGTTCACGCTGGGGCCGCGGGCGGAGGCGACACGCACCCTCGCCTACGTCGGATGGGTCGGCGAGCCCGTCATCGAGGTCATGCGCCAGCCGTACCGATTCAAGTACACGGACCTGTTCAAGGACCCGTTTGAGGTGGCGCGCTGGGCGTTCGACAACCGCGAGGCGGTCGATGCGAAGGTGGCCCTGTTCGAGAGCACGGTGCACGATGCCACCGCCTCGCCGGCACTGAAGCAGTTCCTGGGCTTCGCCTTCCAGAGCTGGATCCAGAACACGTTCTACTGCAGCGATGCCACGGGCGCCGACTGGTTCAGCGTGTGGGAGGGATGCTGCAAGTTCCATTCGACCGTCGATGTGGAGTACAACGTGGCTCCGCTGTACTTCGAGTACTGGCCCGAGCTCATGAGGATGACCCTGGTCGAGTGGGTGGGCTACATCCACAACGGGATCCTGTCGCATGACATGGGGATGGGGCTCGAGGCCAACGGGATGCAGTACGGGCACGACATGGAGGTGGAGGAGAACACCAACTTCGTGCTCCTCCTGTGGCAGTACTGGCGCCAGACCGGCGACGTCGCGACAGTGAAGGCGCTGTTCCCGGCCGTTGACGAGCTGCTGGAGCATGTGACCCGCTGCGATACGGATGGCGACGGGTTCCACGAGGAGGGCACGTACAACACGATCGACCAGGGGTCACCGGCGATCCAGTATGCCCGTGACCAGGTCTACCTGGCGGTGCGGGCGCTGAGCGCCTATGAGTGCGGGGCGCGCATGGCACAGGAGATCGGCAATGCCGACCGAGTAGCGCGGTGGCGGCAACGGGCGGCACTTACCGCCCGCACGCTCGACGACGACGGCTGGCTGCGCGACCACTATGCCGTGGCTCTCAACCAGCCGAGCGGCCGGCAGGGCACGGGCGGCGTGCAGAGGGCGGGGCGCCAGGGTGTGGGCGACAGCCAGCCGGATCGCCGGTCCGCGACGCCGGACATGGCACAGCCGGCCACCAGCCCCGCGCCGCCGGCCGACGACATGGAACCGGCGGCCACCGACCCGGGGCGCGCGACCACCACTGCCGGCACCGGCGCCAATGCCGCCGGCTTCTGGGAGCACTGGACGCAGCCTGCCAATCAGTCCAGTGGCCAGGGCTGGGGCATGTCGGGCCAGTCCTCCTCCGCCGCCCCCCCCGAAGGCTGGGACGGCTTCTCGATCTATACCACGAACGGGATGGTCTACCCACTCCGCACCGGGTGCGAGCTGCCGGGGGTCAGCCTCCGGCGCATGCGCACCGACGTGCTTGCCGCCACGAATGCGACGCTCAAGCGCTACGGCAGCCCCCACACCAACCGCGAGAACAACATGTGGGTGTCCCAGAATATCTGGCGCGACATTGCGGCCGCCTACCTGGGCATCGACATGGTGGACAACGTCGCCCGCTACTGGGAGCTGCAGAAGATGATCAACCGGGACAAACGCGGCTGCTTCACGGATGTCTACGTGTATGGCAGCGACAGCATCTCGCTGGATTACTATCCGCGGGGCACGGCGGCATTCGGGTTGATCCCGGCGGTGGCGGGGCTGCAGGTGGACAAGGTGGCCGGCCTCGTCTCCGTGGCTCCGCTGCGGACACCCCTGCGGGTGCCACTGCTGGCGTATGCGGACTGGAGCACAGGGAAGGTACCGTGGCTGGCGATCAGCACGATCGGGGGGGAGACAAAGGTGCGGGTGGACGGCAAGGTCCCGGTGGCGGTGACCACCCGCCGCAGCGGGAAGCCGTGGTAGGCGACCGGGCTCTCATGAGGCCCTGCCAAGTCGCCATCTGAGCCTCAGTGCCTCCAGTGAGTCGCCGTGCAGCCAGATCCCATCCCGCACGACGTTCTGCCAGAACTGCTCACCCGTTGCCTCCCATTCCCGGACCTCGTCGCAGCCGACGACGACCCATGATAGGGCGAGGCTGTACCTGTCGGCCACGTCGAGACATGCCTTCGCGATCTGGGTGTCCGTCGCCTCGTCCCTGTCGCCCACGATGATGAGCAGGTCGGTGTCACTGCCCGGCCTCGCCTCCCCGCGGGCCTCACTCCCAAACAGGATGATTGAGCGGGCGGCAGGCACGCTCTCTGCCAGCATCGCGGTCGCCGCTCGGGTACGGTGGTCTTCCTCCTGGAACAGGCACCGGAGACCGGCGACCGCTGCGGCCTCGGGGTCGCGAACCGCGTACGCGGTGACGCGACCGTGGTCCTGCTTGCTCAGGAGCCCTGAGGCCACCAGGGCTTGCAGGGCTCTGTAGGCCGGCGCATACCCCACGCCGGCCCGTCGGGCGATCTCGCGGCCGCTCAGTGGGGCGCTGACGCCCAGCACAGCGCGGAGGACAGCTACCTTCGCTGTCGATGAGAGGATGTCGTCGAGTGGTCTTCGGAGCCACATTCTCGTAGTCACAGCCTGCGCTGGCACACTGAACGTATTGATCCGAAATGGGATCATATGGTCCTTATGGGGATCGATCATACTCCCCCACTCGTACGCTGTCAAGGCACCCGGGCGTCGGGGGCAAGGCACGACGCGGGCGTTACCGGATGGGGTGCGTCGGTGGCCTCGGGGGCCGTCAGCCGGCCGTAGGTGTCGGGGCGGCGGTCGGCCAGACGCATGTCACGGACA
>CAZIWQ010000759.1:0-4020 GCA_964542355.1 uncultured Armatimonadia bacterium | reverse complement strand
GGTGAACATCGTCCCGCGTCGCCTCGGGGTCGGGCTGTCGACGGCTGAGTTGCTTGTCGTATACTGCATGATGCTGGTGGCGGCAGGAATCCCCTCATTCGGCCTGACCGGCCTGCTGATCCCCTACATGGCCGGTCCGTTCTATTTCGCCAGCCCGGAGAACAAGTGGGAGGAGAACCTCTGGCCGCTGTGGCCGCCATGGCTGCACCCGGCGGCCGGGCCGGCCACCACGGGGCTGTACGAGGGGCTGCGGCCGGGCACCCCGATCCCCTGGGGACAGTGGCTCGTGCCGCTGGCCGTCTGGTCGCTCCTGGTGATCTGTGTCTACGCGGTGTTCTTCTGCCTCGCGGCGTTGCTGCGGCGGCGGTGGGTTGATGACGAGAAGCTGGTGTTCCCCCTGATCCAGCTCCCCGTCCAGTTGGCGCGCTATGAGGGCGCCGGGGACATGCTCCCCGCCCTGCTGCGCAACCGGGTGATGTGGCTGCTGTTCGCCGCCCCGTTCCTGATCCATGCCCTCAACGGAGTGCACCACTACTTCCCCGGGGTACCCGGGATCAACGTGCACCGCATCGCCGTGGACACCTACATCAAGGAGCGGCCGTGGAACGCGCTGTCCCCGCTGTGGCTGCGCTTCCTGTTCAGCATCATCGGTCTGGCCTACCTCCTCACGAGCGAGCTGTCGTTCAGTCTGTGGTTCTTCTACTTCTTCTTCCTGATCCAACAGGTGGTTGGCTCGGCGATTGGCTACCCGATGCCTTCGGTCCAGGCGTACCCGGTGCGCCGCTTCGTGGCGCACCAGATGGTGGGGGGCATCCTGCTGTACTTCCTCGCGGGCATGACGGCGGCGCGGCCGCGGCTGGTGCAGATCTGGCAGCAGGCGACGGGGGGCGGGACGCCCGACGAGCGAGTGCAGTCTGAGCGCGAGGCGGTGCCGTACTCCCTGGCGCTGTGGGGGGCTGCCGGCGGCCTGGTGGCCGTCTGCCTGTGGGGTGTGACTGCCGGGGCCGGCTTCTCCAGCACCCTCGTCTTGTTCGTGCTCTACTTCGCGCTCCACATCGTTGCCGTCCGCCTGGTGTGCGAGGGGGGGATGCTGTATGTGCAGCATCCGTTCCGGCCGCTGAACATGATGATCGCCGCGGCCGGCACACGGGCCATCGGGGGCCGGCACCTCGCGATCCTGGCCCTGTGTGACCACCTGTTCATGCTCGACAATCGCAGCCCCCTGATGCCGGGGATCATGCAGAGCCTGCGGATTGCCGATGACAGTGCCATCCCGCGCCGTCCGCTCATGCGTGCCCTCGCGGCGGCGGTGGTGCTGGCGATGGTGACCTCGTACTTCTCCTACTTGCGCTTGATGTACACGCACGGGGGGACGGCGCTTAACACCTGGTTCACGACGTACTATACTAAGAACCTGTACAGCACGTGGACCAACCACCTGGTGGTGGATGGCGAGGCGGCGACCCCCGGGGCGCTGGTGACTCTGGGGATCGGCGCGGCCACCATGTGGGCCCTGACGTTCATGCATCGCACCTACCTGTGGTGGCCACTGCATCCCATCGGGTACCTGATGGGCGCCTCCTGGCCCATGATCAACTTCTGGTTCCCGGTACTGGTGGGGTGGCTCATCAAGACCACGGTGCTCAAGTTCGGGGGGCACAAGGTCTACCAGCGTCTGGTCCCCGGGTTCCTGGGGCTGATCTTCGCCGAGTTTGCCAGCGCCGGACTGTGGGTCGTGATCGACCTGTGTACCGGCATCCGCGGCCACGAGATCTTCTCGTTCTGAGTAGGAAGGGTCTCCGCAATGGTTGGGACACAAACCGCTGAGGCACACCCCGGCTGCGCCGCCGCGCGCCTTCACGACGTCGAGGAGCACTTCGCCGCCGGCTACATGGCCGCCCCCGACGAGGCCACTGTCGTGCGGTTCGCCATGGGAATCGCCGCCTACCTCGAGCATGTCACGTTGCCGGCGTATGCCGGCGAGCCGTTCTACCCGTGCGCCGACCCACTCTACTGGCGAGGCAATGCCGTGGAGTGGCACTATTCATCGTGCATGTGCTATGACGCAACGCGGCTGGCGCAGAAGCTGGAGCAGTGCACCGATGAACCCACGCGCGAAGCGCTGGTGGCCCTGCGGGAGGCGCAGACCGATTATCCGCGAGTGGGCGGGTACACCCACAGCATCCCCAACTACCGGCGCGTCCTGACCGAGGGTCTGGACAGCTATGCGGGGCGGATCGAGGTGGGCCGGCAGACGGCCGAGCGGCGCGGCGAGCCGCGCCGGATCGATTTCGCCCGGGCGATGGCGATCGTGCTGGCGGCCGTGCAGACGCTCCACCGGCGCTCCCTCGATCTGCTGCGGGCGTGGGAGGCTGCTGACGAGGAGCAGGGGGCGGCGCGCGACCGGCTGGTAGCGGCACTGGAGCGCGTGCCACGCATGCCCGCCCGCAATCTGTACGAGGCCATGGTGGGCATCAACTTCATCCTGTATGTGGACGGCCCCGACGACCTGGGCCGCTTCGACCAGGACCTGACCCCGTACTACCTCCACGACCAGGCGTGCGGACAGCTTCCCCCCGAGCCGGTGATCGTGGGCTGGATCAAGCGGATCTGGCAGAACATGGACCGCTGTGGCGCCTGGAATGTGGCAGTGGGGGGTCTGCTGGAGGACGGGACCTCGGGCATCAGTGAGCTGACGCGCCTGTGTGTCAAGGCGGTCACCGGCCTGCGGCGTCCGAACCTCGCGCTGCGGCTGCACCGCGAGGCCCCGGAGTGGATCTGGGACGCGGCACTCGACGCCATCGCGGCAGGCGGCGGGCTCCCCGCGCTGTACAACGAGGAGGCCTATGTCGCCGCCGTGCGGGATGCCCACCTGGGGGTCAGCGAGCGCGACCTGCCCGACTTCGCCTTCGGCGGCTGCACCGAGCTGATGATCCACGGCAAGAGCAACTGCGGCTCGCTCGAAGGGGACGTCAATCTCCCGCAGGTGCTGGTGCAGACACTCCACGAAAAGCTCCCCGACTGTGGGGGCTTCGACGACTTTATGGCGCGCTACAAGCGTGACCTGGCCGCCCACATCCGCGACCTCACCCACGCCTGGGACGCCAACCAGGAGCGCAAGGCGCGGTGGCAGCCCCAGGTGATGCGCAGCCTCCTGATCGATGACTGCATCGACAATGTCCGCGAGTACAACGACGGCGGCGCCCGCTACAACTGGTGTGTCGTGAACGTGATGGGGCTGGCGAACGTAGTGGACTCGCTGGCGGCGCTGCGCGAAGCCGTCTATGAGCGCGGCGACGTGTCGGTCCCGACACTGCTGGCGGCGCTGGCGGCGGACTTCGTCGGGCATGAAGACCTCCGCCGTCGCCTGGAGGCATGCCCGCACTTCGGCAACGACAACTCGGCCGCCGACGACCTCGCCGCGGACATCTCCGCCTACGTCTTCCACGAGTTCCGACGCCATGCCCCGTGGCGCGGGGGGAGGTACGTGCCGGCCTGCTTGATGTTCGTCACCTACGCCCACTATGGCAAGCCGGTCGGGGCGACGCCCGACGGACGGCACGCCGGCGAGCCGATCGCCGACTCCGCCGGCGCGATGCAGGGCCGTGACCGCAGCGGCCCCACTGCCCTGCTGCGGTCAGTGTCGCGCATCCGCCACCACCTGGCCCCGGGCACGCTGGTCGTCAATGCGCGCTTCGCCCACAAGTACTTCACGCAGCCGGATACCCGTGAGAAGCTCACGGGCCTGATCCGGACGTACTTCGACCTCGGCGGGATGCAGCTTCAGGTGAACGTCGTGGATCAGCAGACGCTGCAGGATGCCTACGAACACCCCGAACGACACGGCGACCTCATCTTGCGCGTCGGCGGGTACTCCGAGTACTGGACGCGCCTGGATGACGACCTCCGGCGCTCCATCCTCCAGCGCATCGAGCACGAGTGACGCCGCTGTTTTCTGGCCAACGCGTCGGCGGCCGCACGAACCGCACCTGCTGGTCACTGTCATCCTGAGGAGCGCAT
>CAZIWQ010000758.1:0-4021 GCA_964542355.1 uncultured Armatimonadia bacterium | reverse complement strand
GACCCCTGGGCGAGCGCCGTGGTAGGAGCGCTGCCCTGAGCGCGGCCCGCGGCCTGACCTAACGCCAGTGGGGCTGAGACAAGCAGCAGGATCGACAGCGCCAACAGCGTGCGAGGGTGTCTCATCAGGTAACCTCCGGAGAGTATCTCGGGCGAGACGTTCCGCGGCGACTCAGGGTGATCCTCCGTGGCCGCTGAGGCACGGCGACCCGACCGGCTGTCGGAGGGGCAGGAACGGCCCCCCATCAGCGCGAAGACAGGGGGGAGGGCGACGGCTCGCGCATGCGAGGTACGCCATGCACGGTCGGTTGCGGCCTGCCGTGCGTACTGTCGAGCCCGGGCTCGGCGACACCGGGCACACACCCTCCGACACCCCCTCGCCGGAAGGGAGTGGGGGTCGGGGGGTGAGGTGTCGCTGCCGTCACGCGGCGCCGGCGCTCGTTGTGCCGGGCCGGGATCCCGCAGGGCGGAACCCGGCCGGCCTTGCCGTTGGCCGTGGCCGAGCCATTGCGAAGCGACGTCCCCTTCCGCTGTCGCTCGCCTCGCCTCAGGAGGCTCACGCCACATGATGCGCGCCACACACCTGCTCTGTCTGGGACTGGCTCTCACCAGCCTGTCAGCAAGCCAGGCGGCGATCTACTATGACGACGCGGCGCGCTGCATCCGGGTGGTGGACTTCGCCGCCACCTCCCCGTGCACACTGCAGCGGCTGCTCGCCCTCGATCGCCTCTACGGATGGGGCAAGGTCAGCTACGACCCGGCGCAGGACACCTACACGATCACCGGCGACCTGTGGATTGGGGCCAACGATGGCACGGACACCTACTTCCAGATCGGGAGCCCGGAGCATCCCCGCGAGACGCTCGTGATGCAGGGCAACCTGGTCGTCTGCCCGTACTGGATTGAGGGCGACAACCTCACGGATGCGTGGTGGAAGGGCGAGCCACACGTCAACCGGCTGACGCTCGGGATTGCGGGCGCCGCGCCGGTGGCGGCCGAGCTCAGGTTCCGCGACGAGGCCGGCGCCGGCTACACGCTCTACCTCGCCGGGTGGCCGACTGCAGACCGGAAGGTGCGCCGCGGCACGGGCGGGCAGCTCTACGTCCACCACGGAGTCATCACCTCGGCCCTCCCCGGCAAGCGCTTCGGGGCCGGCAATGACTCGCGTGGCATGTACCTCACCGGCGACAGTGTCGTGCTCGATCACGCCACCCTCTCCTGGATCGGCGGCTTCGCGACCTATGGTATGGAGTCGCCGCGTGCCCGCGTGATCGGTACGCTCTTCGACCATGTGGGGACCGCGGTGCTCAACGGTCGGCACGACCTGGCCGCCTGCACCTTCACCAACTGCGAGATCGCCGTGCGCGACTACGGCTGCCTGGATGCCATCCTCACCAACTGCGTCTTCCGCGACAATGACTGCAACTGGACCCTCGCATACAGTGACAGGGGACTGGTCTGCGTGGATTGCGATATTGCCCCGCCGCGCCGGGGCGATAGCTACCGGTGCTGGAAGAACCCGCAGACGGGCAAGAGCCAGTACCCCGGGTTCACCTCGCTGCGGCATGTCATCGTGGAGGTAGTCGACGACGCGGGGCGGCCGGTCGCGGGAGCCACCGTCAAGGCCCGGGAGGAGGGCAATCATCCGGAGCTCGGGCAGAACACGACGCAGCGTACTGACAAGCTGGGCCGCACGCCGGGTCAGGGACAGGCCGGTGCACTGCTGCTCGCCGAGGTGGTCAAGCAGGCGACGGACACGCCCGACCAGCCGCGCGTCACCGAGTATGCCTACCGGCTGGAGGCGACCGCGGGAGGGTTCGCGCCGGCCGTCTGCGAGCATTTCCGTGCGCTGCAGAGTTGGCAGGTTGTGCGGCTGGTGATGAGGCGGCCGTGAGGGCGGAAGGCGGCATGTGGTATGCGGCACTCGGCAACGGCGGCGGCGGTGCCGGTCTGTGAGGCGGGGATCCCGCAAGGCGGGACGCGCCGCCGTTGGCCGTCTGTCGTCGCCGTGGTAGGAGCGCTCCCCCGAGCGCGATGGGGCGCCGCTCACCAACTGCTATGCGCACGGCACACGGCCATCTCCTGCCACGGACACGCTCCGCCGGTGCTGTCCGGCGTCCCGCCGCCTTCCGCCGCGCGGTCGCGCTCGGGGGAGCGCTCCTACCACGACAGGGCACGGCAACGGCGGCGCGGCACAGGTCCGCGCCCTACAAACGGCAACGGGACACGCGACGACAACCCTTGGAGGCTACGATGAACCGCACCCTCACCTACATGTGCATCCTACTGGCCTCCCTCCTGGCGCCGGTCGCGGCGTTGGCGCTGGAGGCCACCGCCGTCCCCACCTCCTCACCGGTGCGGATCGACGGGAACCTCGACGAGGCCTGCTGGCAAGCGGCTCCGCCGCTGGGTGTCTTCCACGTCCTCGGCAAGGCAGGCGAAACCACCGACAGCACCGTCGCGCGGATCGCCTATGACAGGAGCTGGCTCTACTTCGGGATCGTCTGCCACCACCCCACACTGGCGGCCGTGAAGCCGGAGTTCCTCCAGCATGACAGCGCGGTGCATAGCGATGAGTCCGTCGAGGTGTTCCTGGACCCCGGCGGAGACGGGAACCCGTACTTCCACTTCAAGCTCAACGTGGCCAACGTGAAAGCCGAGCAGCGCGCGACCGTCGCCGGAGTCCGTGACACCCGCTGGGACAGCCCCTGGCTCTCCGCCGTGCGCCGCGAGGCGACGGCATGGCACGCCGAGATCGCCCTCCCGCTGTACGTGCTCGCCTCCTACGGCGACCTCTCCCGCATGCGGCTCAACGTGACGCGTACTGCCGTCATCCCGCAGATTGACCGCCAGGCCGCGATCATCGGCTGGCAGCGGCAGCTCAGCACGTGGGCGCCGCTGCTCAGTACCTTCCATGAGCCCGACCTGTTCGGGACCGTGCGCGGCCTCGCAGTGACCAGCCTGCAGACGCCGTTCCTGGCCCACTTCACCGACGAGGGCGTCGGCGGCTACCGTCTGGTGAACGACAAGTACTGCTACGACGTCAGCCTTGCTCTGCGCGGTGACAACAGCCAGTCGGGGCGCGTCACCCTCTCCGTGATCGACGAGCCGGCCAGCGGCACGGGGGAAACGGTCACGCAGACCGTGGAAGTCACGGGCACGAAGCTGCAGCGGGTCACGCTCACCGTCCCGGTTACGCTCCCGGTGCAGCGCACGGTGACGGTCGTCATGAGCCAGGCCGGCACCGAAGCGGTCTTCGGGCGCACCCGGATCACTGCGACCGGGGCGCTCCAGCTCATCTCGGTGTACCTTGACCGCACCTTCTACACGACCGAGGCACAGGCGATCGCGGTGTGCACGCTGGGCCTGCCCGCGAGTCTCCTGCGCGATACCGTCCTGACCGTCAGTCAGGGCGACCAGGTCCTCGCGCGCGCGACGATACCCACGGCCGCGACCTGCCTGCCGTTCCCCATCGCGGCGCTGCCGCCCGGCGATCACCGGCTCGTTCTGCGCTGGCTGCGCCAGAACGGGGAGCTGATCTTCGCTCAGGACCTCCCGCTGGCCAAGCGCCCGCCGCGACCCGGCGGCGAGTGGAAGATCGACCGGATCAACGGGGTCATCCTGCGTGACGGGAAGCCGTTCTTCCCCGCCGGCCTCCTCATGTCGGAGACGCGGTCCATGCACGAGGCGGACTTCCGGCAGGTGGCTCAGGCGGGCTTCAACACTGTCGCGCACTGGAACGTGGCCGAGAGCCCGGCGGAGATGGGGGCATACCTGGAGGTGGCGGGCAAGCACGGCCTGGCGGTGCTGGGGCGCCTGGAGGCCTGCGAGAGGCGCGGCGTGGACAAGAGCATCCTCGCGGAGTTCTTCACCGGAGAAGCCCTCGAGCGGGTAGCGAAGGCTACCAGTCGGTGCGGCGCAACACACCTCAAGGGCCTGCTGCTCACCAATCCCGATCTGGGCGCCCTCGCGCGCGAAGCCAAGACGAAGATCTTCACAGCCTACTGCGAGGCGAGCACCCC
>CAZIWQ010000757.1:0-4033 GCA_964542355.1 uncultured Armatimonadia bacterium | reverse complement strand
CGTCCGGGGCCTCCGTGAACGGCCGGGCGGTCGTGCGGCCTTCGCCGTCCTTCACCAGCAGTTCGATCTTCCGTTCGATTTCGCCGAGCTTCGCGCTGCAGAGCGCGATCAGGCGCTGGCCCTCCTCGAACGCCGCGACCGTCACGTCCGTGGAGTAGGAGTGCGTATTCTTGCCGTGCCACGGCCGGGGGTCCCAGCCCACCATGACATCGACGATGTCGGGCAGCGCGCCGATGGCCCGCTTGCCGGCGAGGGTCGCGGCCTGGCCCCGCAGGCTGGCACGGTGGCCGATGGTAGCGATCCCCTCCAGGTCCCTGCCCGCGGGCTCCGTCGTGGGGCCGCCGAGGCCGTAGGCAGAGCTGGCGTCCCACCCCTCGCGTGCCATGCGCTCCAGCAGTGGGCGGTCCGGCGATCCCACACAGCCGACCAGGTAGAGGCCGTCGAAGCCGGCCTGGCGGCACGCCGCCCGCATGTCATCGAACACCTGGCGGGTGGCCTCTGAGCCCCCCAGCTCACTCGCGACGCGTTCCGGCCGCCACACATATAGCAGGGGCTTGTTGTCAATCTTCACGTACGACGGGTGAGTGAAGTAGTGCTTGAGCCAGAATGGGAGCAGGTTGGCGAGCATGTCTTCGCGCGACTTGACGCCCTTGGCACACCCGTTCTCCCACATGATGCAGAACTTGAACCGGTCCAGGTAGCGGGCCTTGAGCAGACCATCGTGGACCGCATGCCCCAGGCTGACCTTGATCTCCGGGTCGAAGGTCGCCCGGTACCAGCAGTAGATGAAGCCCTGGATGCCGTGCTCGAGCGCAAACTTGATATGCCAGTCAGCGACCTCCGGCGTCCCCTCCTCGTACCAGCCAATCGCGGGTCGGCGCTCGGGCCAGGTATCGATCTTCTCCCAACCGTAGTGTGTCCCGGTCTTCCACAGCGGGCAGTAGTGCATCAGTGTCAGGTAGTCGGTGGCGACCGGTCGTGGGGGTGGCACATACGAGGCCGCGGCGAGGGCCGGTGGCGGCGTGAACTCGACGCGCAGTGCCGTCTCGCGTGCCGGGGCACCGTCGGCCGCCACCACGAGCTTCACTTCGCCCGTCAGGGGGCGTGCGGCCGTCACCGGCCACTCCACCACGCGAGTGCCGTCGAATTCCATGTCGGTCAGGCGCTGCTGTGCCTCGCCGAGGACGGTGACCCCGGGGGGAGGCACCAATCGCGCCTGCACCTCGCGGGCGACCCGTCCGAGGTTGCGCAGCACGGCGATGACCCGCTCCTGGCGCCCGACACGGAGGATGGCCCGGCCGGGCGACAGGCTGCGGGCGTAGACGAAGGGGGTGCCCTCCGGCTCGGGTGACACCCACACATTGCGTAGCACCATCTCGTGCGGCTTGCCGTCGGTGAACGACAGCGCGAGCAGCCGCAGGCGGCCGCCCCAGCGGGGGCAACTGACCGGCGAGATCAGCGACGTGCGCCCGGAGCCCCACACCGGGAACGACACACTCCCCTGCCCGCGGTCGGTGATGAAGGTCAAGAGCGCTTCCTGCGCAGTCGGAGTCTCGATGTCCAGACTCACGACCTTGTCGCGGCTGAGGTCCACATCTAGCGTCGGGTTGGCGAGCATTGCGGTCGTGGTGGGGAGGGCGGCCTCCAGTGCCGGGCCGTGCCGGGTGATGCGCGCGCCGGACAGGGCCTGCCAGCCGCGCCACGTGCCGTCCGGTCCGAAGTGCGTGGCCTGCGTCCGCTCATCCGGTGCGACGGCCGCGACCAGGCGATTGAGCGCGCGCCGGACGGGAACCGCCGGGCTGGTGATCTTGAGCTCGTCGAGCCGGCCCGAGATGGCCCCGAGCTGCAGGGGGTTAGTCGTGGGCACGGGGAGACCCACGCGCGAGGTCGTTGTGGCCTCCCCGTCGACTTCCAGCCGGGTCTCGGTCCCACTCCAACTGGCGACGAGGTGGTACCAGTGCCCGGGCCGGGGCACGGGACCGTGCAGGCGTGGCTCCCAGCCGTTGAGATAGACGAAGAAGGCGAAGGCGCCGCTCTCGTGGCCGGCATCCACCCGCAGTTGGTACTCCTGGTCCTTGAGCACGATCTGCTCGTAGCCCTCGGGCTTGCGGTCGAAGTAGACCCAGCAGTCGATCGTCAAGCCGGGCGCCAACTCCAGCTCGGGAGAGCTCGGGACCTTCACCGGGTGCCAGTCGGGGTCCAGGGCCATCCCCCGCGTCCCCGCGGCGAAGTGGACCCCCTCACCGGTTGCGTGGCGTCCTTCCCCCGACTGGTCAAGCAGGTGGGAGTCGAACGGCCAGTACCCGACCAGCCCCTCCTCCGCGCAATGGCCGGCCCCGGCGCACGCGAGCAGGAGCAGGAGTGGGAGGACGGCTCGGGCGATGCCCCCGGGGCGGCAGTGCATGGCATGACCTCCAGGAATGGGTCCGGAGTGCGCGGCCCGGGCGTTCATGAGCCCGACGAGGATGACCCGGTGGCACTCGCACTCGCCATCCCAAGCTGCCGGAGCTCGGAGTGCATCAGGGCCATCACTTCCTCCTCCGCCGCGTCCATCGCTCGTAGAACGAAGGGGTACCCGATGGGGTGTGGGTCGGGGCTCGGCGGGCTGGGTGGCGGTGGCAGCGCTCCGACCGTGAGGCGGCCCGCCCAGTGGCTCACGGCGCCGGGGGAGATCAGGCGCACATTGTAGCGCACGCCGGTGCCCCGCAACAGCCAGCGGAGCTCAGCGACATAGTTGGGGCGCAGATCGGCAAGCTGGCGATCGACCGCATCGCACGCGCGGCGGTACTCGTCGCGCAGGTGGCTGACGTCGGGTCCCCGGCCGGCCAGGCACGAGCTCCACAGGGCGGGCAGCTCCGCGCGGATCGCCCGCCGCCAGAGCCCGTCGGCCAGGATGTGGCTGAGCCATCCGGTCCAGAACGCGGCCTCCGGGCTGGGAGCCACGGCCAGGGCCGGCCGCAGGTGCTCCTCGAGGAAATCCATGAGGCGTTGGCCGGACACCGTCCGGCTCCGGAAGTGCAGCGTGCGATACCCGAGCCCCGCCACGAGATGGTACGCGTCGGGGGCAACCGCCCCGAGCAGCATGTGGCCGCGCACCGCCTGGGGCCAGCCCAGGTAGCGCCACGCGTGGTCAGCGATCGTCAGGTGAGGAAGTGCGTTCATTGTGGTTCGGTGGCTGCCCCCCAACGGATCAGGAATGCCCGCGTCGTGTCCGCCATGATGTCCACGACAAACTCGTTGGCGCCGGCGGCGACCTGCCGCAGGCCCGGCAGCTCGTAGACATCCCCCGCGCGCGGGAGCGCGATCACGCGCTTGCCGCCGCGGGCGGCCGTGAGCGCCACCAGCGAGCGGGTCGCGTAGAACCGGTCGCCCTGGGCGACGTAGATGTGCACCCCGGCGGCACGGGCCAGCGCACGCAGCAGGTCAGCCGGGAGGTTGGGGGCGGCCGAGAAGATCGACACCCCCGTCGCCAGGCGGGCGGCGACGAGCGCGGGACGCCCCTGGCGGTCGGTCCCCAACAGCTCGCCGCTCGCTCCGAGCACCTCCACCCGGGGCGAGACGGCCGTTGTGACCCCGTAGGTGAGCGGGAGCGTGAGGCCGCTCGTGAACGGCGGACGCGGCGCCGCGAGCGTGACCGTCAGTGGCGCCGACTCCGCGGTCACCGAGGTCGTGATCCCCGTGAGGTCCTTCATCAGGCGCCCGCTGAAGCTCGTACCGATGAGCCCCGGAGCGCACAGCCACACGAAGCTCACCTCGGGACCCCCGAGCGAGGCCATGAGCTGGCCGGCACTGTCGGACGGGACCCGGAAGGCGTCCAGGAACACATACATCCGGTAGCGGGGCAGGCGGTGCGCGAGCACGTCACTGAGCAGCCATACGTCGACCGGGGCCCCCAGGCGACGGAACTGGGCCATCTGCTCCGTCAGGAGCGCCTTTTTGACCGGGCTGGCGCTGGCGAAGTAGGCGGCGCTCTCGTCGTCGACAATGACAGCGATCTGCGCGACGCTGCGCAGGTCGAGGTCGCGGACCCACT
>CAZIWQ010000756.1:0-4054 GCA_964542355.1 uncultured Armatimonadia bacterium | reverse complement strand
CACCGTTGTGGCGGCCATTCACGTAGTCGCTCTGAGAGAACCCGGTGAGCGGATAGGGCTCAGCACCGCCCGAACGGGGGTACGGGTGTAGCACGATGGTCGCCGCGCGGCGCAGGTGTTGGCGGCGCGGTGGCGAAGGCAGGCAGCGCGTCGCCCAACCAGCGAGTTCCGGAACTCGGAAGGACCAGCCATGCGACCCATCACGTTGCCGCTCCTGTTGCTCATCCCGCTGCTCGTCGCCACCGCAAGTGCCGCCGCCCCGGAGCTCACCGCTTCCTGGGACGGCACCGCCCTCAGCGCCCTGCGCGTGTCCGGCGAGCCACTCCCCGGCGTGAGCGCGACGCTCAGCCTGGTTGACCCGCGCACCGGCAAGCCGGCCGACCCGGCGGCGTTCACGCTGACGAGCCGGCTCGTGCCCCACGAGGGCGCACTGTCGCTCCAGTGCCTCATCGCCGCCACCGGAGAGAATGAGACCGTCGTCGACGCCGTCCTGCACGTCGCGGGCACGAGTCTCCCCACCGGTGACGGCGATAGCGACCTCCTGCTCGCCACCCGCCTGCTGAACAAGCTCCCGCTCGTCTCGCTGCGCTGCCGGGCGACCGGCGCCGATGCGCTGGCCATGGCCATGCCGGCGGATGAGCCGTATGTCTGCGAGTTCCGCGATCTGCCGGCCCGGCAGGCCGTGCAACTGCGCGTGCCGCTGGGCTTCAGCCCCCATGCCGCCCCGGCGTCGCGGATGCAGGCGTCGCTGAGTATTGTCCTCTACGCGACAGACCCGCAGTGGCACTTCCGCTCGGCGCTGGCCGGCTACTACCGGCTGTTCCCGCGGCAGTTTGAGCGTGTCGAGCAGCGCGACGGGGGCTGGTTCTTCGCCAACGAGACCCGCCAGATCCCGAACCCGCAACACTATGCCTTCCATGAGGGCCAGGGGAATCTGCAGGACGACCACGACCGCAACATGGGGATGTTCCCGTACAATGAGACCGGGTCGGAGACGATCCAGCTCCCGGGTCCGAAGCTCCCGCGCGACTATCCTGACGCGATCGGCCAGATGGAGGCGCTCGACCGGCAGCAGGCCCCGCAGGCATGGAAGCTCAACGGCGGGGAGCTCGACGGGGAGATCAAGCACGGTGGCCGCTTCTCGTTCCGCGTCCGGAGCGAGGCCCCCAATGCCTCCCGCCACGCCAGCCAGATGTTCGTGCTCACGCAGCCGATCTCCGAGCCGGTGACCCTCACCGCCTGGAGCCGGGCGGAAGGCGTCAAGTCCGTCAGCGGCAACCCGAATGACTACTCCATCTACATCGACTGCCTGCTGGCCGATGGCGGGTACCTGTTCGGCCAATGCGCCGTCTTCAAGCCGGGTACCCATGACTGGGAGCAAAGCAAGTGGGTGATCCGGCCCCGGGTGCCGCTCGTCGACCTGCGCGTGTATGCCATGTTCCGCAACCATACCGGCACCGCGTGGTTCGATGACATCCGCCTCGCCCGCGACAGCCATCCCGACGAGAACCTGCTGGAGAACGGTGACTTCGACACCCTCGGCCGGCGCAAGGACATCCAGTTTGTGCGGGACAACGCCCTGACCGACGCCGAGGACCACTATCGTGTGCTCATCACCGACAACTGGGGCTCGGATGTGCGCGAGGCGGTGCCGCTGAGCCTGCTGCGGTTCATCTGCAACGTCAACCCCGCGCTGCGCAACCCGGAGGCGCGCCCGACGCCGGCTTCGCGCGGCCAGCAGTTCTTCGATACCCTCTTCGAGGGCAACCCCGCCATCGACGGCTGCTATATCGATGGGGCCGGGGCCTGGACCTGCTGGTACATGAGCCATCGCCAGGACCACTTCGCCTTCGCTCGCTACCCGCTCACCTATGATGCGAAGACGTTCAAGGTCGGCGAGCATGGCCGCTTCCAGATGCTTGACTGGCTGCGGTTCATCCAGGAGCGGTACCGCAACCGGCCCGGCCCGGCGGGCACGGGCACCGCTTCGTCCCCGACGCGGCCGAAGACAATCCTGGGCAACATGGGCCCCACCACCGAGGCCTGGACCAGTTACACCGCGCTCGACATCATCGGCATCGAGAGCAGCCTCTTCCGCGACCGCGCGCTGATGGGCTACCACCGCTTCGGGGGCTATCACAAGCCGGTGCTCCCGATGAACTTCGTGAATCTGCACAAGCTCGACGACCGCGCGACCGCGGAGGAGTTCGTGCTGGCCAGCGCCCAGTGGGGCCACTTCCCCAGCACCGGCCGCCAGGTCCGCGAGGGCTACGCGAGCTATGGCGATGTCTGCCACACCTACTTCCCGGCGCTGTGTGAGATGTCGCAGGCGGGGTGGGAGCCGGAGCCGCTGTGCGAGGGACTGCGGGCCGAACGCTTCGGCCCGTCGCGGGGCGTCGTGTACTTCACGATCCGGGCCCCGCAGCAGGGCCGTCGCACCACGGTGACGGTCCTGCGCGCGGCACTGGCGGGCATCACCGCGCCGGTCGTGATGGACGCCGTGCAACTTGCGCCGGTGCCCGCCCGGATGACTCCCGCCGGCCTGTGCATCGACCTCGTGGACGGGGGCGAGGAGCTGACCATCCTGCGCGTGTCCTCCGCCGACAACGCCCGTCAGTGGCTGCTGCAGCGCGCCGCGCATCACTGCGCCAATGCCGCCATCGTGCGGGGCAAGTCGGGGAGTACGGCGCGGCTGACCGTGCTGGCGGGCGAGTTCGCGCAGGCAGCCGGCGGTGACGGCGCCGGCGTGCCCGGGCTGACAGCGCGGCTCCAGGCCGAGCAGACACAGGCGGCGGCAGAGCCCGCGAGCCTCGAGCGTACGAGCCTGATGACTGAGATCGCCGACGCCCAGCGGGCGGTGGCCGAGTGGGTGCTGTTCACCGGCGACGCTCGGTTCGGTTTTGAGGGTGAGCGACTGGTGCCGGTATCCGAGACTGCGCACGTAGCGGCGACCCTGACACCGGGGCGCTCGGGCGCCCGCCTACTCGGCGCCTGGCCCGCGCCGGAGCGCAACATCCTGCGGCTGGTGGCGGCGCCCGTGCCCGATATGCGCGCCGCGGCCGGCCAGCCCGTACCCCTGCAGCGGGCACTGCCCGGGACCGCCCACGTGCGCGCAGCGCTGGAGGTCCCGCTCGCGGGCGCCACGCCGATCACCGTCACGCGCGCGGCGAACGTACACTTCACACCGGTGGTCACCGCCAGTGTGGAGCGGACGACCGATCCCGCCACACAGGCCTTTGTCTACACCGTCCGCGTGCGGCGTCTCGGCAAGCCGCAGGAGGTGACGGTGCAGGCTCGCGCTGACGGCGCACAGGTCGTGCCGGACGCCGTGACGCTGGCGCCGCAGGAAGAGACTGCTCGCTTCCGCGTGCAAGCCGACCCGCGCAAGACCACGATCATCCCGGTGTGGTTCGAGGTCAGCGTGCAGGGCCGCAAGGTGGCCGAAGTCACCTCCGAGTTCCGCAACCTCCCCCCGCCCCCGCCGGGGCAGGTGGCGCTGCTGAGCAGGGGTGCCACGGTGACCGCCGACAGCAGCTACTCGGGCTACAGTCCCGAAGTGGCCATTGACGGCGTGTGGGAGACGTCGGGACTGCACTGGACGAAGAAGGCATGGGCCTCGCAAGATGCCGCTTACCCGGAGGGACACTGGCTGGAGATCAAACTGCCGCACCCCGCCGCCCTGTCCCAGGCATGGCTCTACTGGGCGATTGACAACAACCACGCGTTCTCGTCGCGCGACTACGACATAGAGCTGTGGGACGGGAAGGTGTGGCAGGCGGTAGCCCGGGTGCGGGACAACCCGCTGAGCACGGTGACGGTGACGAGCTGGCCCAGCCAGGTGACGGAGCGCGTGCGGATTCACCAGCTCAAAGGTGGCGGCCCGGCCTCCCGCCCCGAGATCATGTGGGTGACAGAGGTCTGTCTCTACAACCTGGGAACCCTGAATTGACCGGGGTAGGTGGCACCGGCCCGAAGGAGCGGTGTCGCGTCGGCCGACCGTCTCGACGCCGCTGCTTTTTGGCCAGCCCGTCGGCGACCGCACGAACCGCACCTG
>CAZIWQ010000755.1:0-4054 GCA_964542355.1 uncultured Armatimonadia bacterium | reverse complement strand
GCCGTCTCGCCGCTAGAGACCCGGCCGGAAGTGGCCTCTTCGGCCGGGTCTCTAGCCTCAGTCTTCGCGCCAGTACCGCTCGGTGATGATCTTGTCCTCGGTGAAGAAGCCCACGACCGCCTTGCCCTGCGCCTTGATGTCCGCCCACTGCGAGGCCTTCATCCCGCCAAACGGCAGATAGGCAACCGGTGCCGGGATCCCCACGTTGATCCCGATCATCCCCGTGTTGACCTCGAGCTTGAACTTGCGGGCCCACCAGCCGCTCTGCGTGTAGATGGAGGCCCCGTTGCCGTACTGGTGGTCGTTGATGATCTCGATCGCTTCGTCGAGAGTATCCACTCGCAGCATGACGACCACCGGCCCGAAGATCTCGGTGGTGTGGACCCTCATTCCGGGCCTGACATCGGTGAAGACGGTCGGGCCGACGAAGTGACCCTTCTCGCAGCCTGCTACCACCAGCCCACGGCCATCCAGGGCGAGGGTGGCGCCCTCATCCACCCCGGCCGCGATCATCTCCAGGATGAACGCCTTCGCGTTGGCGGAGATCACCGGCCCCATGACCATCTGCTCATCCGCCACCCGCGGATCGAGTGGATTGGCCACGATCACGTTGGCCGAGGCCCGCACGAACCGGTCGCAGACCGCCTGGTAGGTCTCGTCCCCCACGCACACGACGGCGGAGGCTGCCATGCACCGCTGCCCGGCGCAGCCGTAGCATGATGAGATCATGTTCCGGACGGCTTCGTCCACGCGGGCGTCCGGCATCACGACCAGGTGGTTCTTGGCGCCACCCATCGCCTGGAACCGCTTGTTCGTCCGCGCGCACCGCTGTGCCACCTGTCGGCAGACATCCGTCGAGCCGACCATCGACACGCCCTGGACGAGCGGGTGGTCCATCAGGGCATTGGCCACGGTCCGGTCGCCGTTCACCAGGTTGAAGACTCCCGCCGGCAAGCCCACCTGATCGATGTACTCGGTGATGAGCTGCAGCGTGCACGGCACCTGCTTCGAGGGCTTCGCGACGTAGGTGTTGCCCGTCGCGAGGGCGTACGGGATGAACCAGAACGGGACCATCGCGGGGAAGTTGAACGGGGAGATGAGGCCGAATACTCCCATGGGGAGGCGGATGACCTCGCCATCGATGTCGAACGAGGCTCCGATGAGCTTGTCGCCCTGCTGCAGGACAGGCATGCTGCAGGCGACCTCGACATTCTCAAGCACCCGCTTGAGCTCGGCCCGGGCGTCCGGCAGCGACTTGCCCATCTCCTCGGACAGCGTGCGGGCGACGGTCTCCTCGTGCTCGCGGAGCAGTGAGAGCAGCTCGAACAGATACAGCACGCGGCGGGCGACCGGCGTGTTCTTCCAGGACAGGTAGGCCGCATGGGCAGACTCGATTGCCTCGCACGTCGCCTCGGAGGTGGAGAGCGGCACGCGGGCGATGATCTCACCCGTGCTGGGGTTCTCGACGTCCAGATAGCCGGCGTTCTGGGGCTCCACCCATTGTCCGTTCACGTAGTTGCGCAGGGTTCTCGCTGACATTCGCGAGGCCACCTCCTTGGGCTACTGCCGTTCGCCGCGTGCCGGCACACCGCCTCCCTGTGAGTGGCGGCAAGATCGCCGGCGGGCAGCATGGTGGCCCGGGCCTATCTCCCGGGGGGCCCAGGACGGGGTCTGGGGCGGAGCCCCAAGCCGTTCATGGATAGATGGGGTTAGGGCGCTACGGCGCCGACTTCAGCGCCTCGGCCATGGCCCGCCGCCAGCGGTAGACGTCCGCCGGGTCGTGGGTGTACTCGGTCATGCTGCGACACACATCGGCGGGGACGGCCAGCGCCGCCTTCGCCCGCACCAACCACGCCGTCTGCGTTGCACTCGGGTGCGGCTGGCTGTCAGCCTGCGCGATCGCCCGTTCGAGCATTTGCGCGTAGGCGTAGTCCTCCAGGCCGTCGCGGAAGTTCTCCAGGCGGATGGTCGGCAGCGGCGTGCCGTCGGGCCCGACGCAGGTCCACGAGCCATCGCCGTTGTAGACCGTCCAACTGCGCGGGTCCCAGTCGGTGAACGGGCCGGTCGTGATCGGCTTCTGCGCATTCCAGATGCTGATCTCGTAGTAGAGGTAGCCATCCGGGCGGTACTTGGCGCTCTGTGCTCCCATGAGCAGGCGGCCCTCAATCGCGGGGTATTCCACGAATGTGTTGGCGTAAGGGTGGTGCGGGCCACAGCAGGTATACCACCAGACTTGCCGGCCCTGCGCGCGGACCCGATCGGCCAGCTCGCGGTTGTACTTCGGCGTCAGCGGGCAGAAGGCGTCCATGGCCTTGATGACCGACTCCGTGCCGAAGCTGTGGTCGTAGGTCGTCGTCATCACCGTCACGCCCGGGCATTCGCGCTTGAGGACCTCGGCCGCCCGCTGGACGCCGGGGAAGAGCTCGACGGGGTTCTCGTCGCAGCCGTAGATGTAGGCGTGGTCGAGCAGACCCAGGGCCCGGGCCTGCTCGTAGGCGGTCTTGATGCGGGCCAGGGTGTTCTTGCGCCACGCTTCCTGCTCCGCGGGCTTCTCCCCCAGGATCGCGTAGTAGCCGAGGTTGAAGCGGCCCAGTTGGCCCCGCTCGTGCAGCCGCCGGAGAATCTCAAAATCCGGGCTGCCGTGGTGGTAGAGGCTGTCATAGGTCAGGTAGTAGTCAGCCAGGAAGTCGCCCCACTCCCGCCGATGGCGCTTCCAGGCATTGACCGGGTAGTCCGGTGACTTGCGCCACTCGGCCTGCTGGGCCTTGGTCGTCGCCAGCGGGTGGTCTTCGGGAGCGAAGGTGACGGCCAGGTCCAGCGGCGAGCGGTCGGGCATGGTGAAGGGGTAGACTTCGACGCTCAGGTCGAAGGCATAGAGCGGCTGACCGGCGACGAGGACTTCCAGCTTGCCCCGGTAGAGCCCCGCGACCTGGGTCTTCGGCGCGCGGAAGCGGACCCAGAAGGACTGCACATCCCCCGCGGCGACGTCGGCTTGCGACATGAAGCTCAGAATCGGGTCCGGCCACCAGCCCACGTGTGAGGAGCCGTAGGGCGGCGTGTTCTTCGTCTCCACATAGCCCATCGGCACGGCGTCCACGTCGCGCGCGGCGAAGGCCGTTCCCGCAGATGTGCGCAGCTCGCTCACCCGCACCGCCACCTGCTTCGCCGGGGCCTCGACGGGCAGCACGATGACCTGCAGGGCTTCCTTCTCATTGCGCGCGAGGGCCAGCGAAGCGCGCGTGGTGGTCTTCACGTCCGGTGCCCCGGCGCGAGGCAAGACCTTCTCCATCGAGCTGGCAAAGCCCACCACGATGTCGCTCCGGCCGCCAGTCCCCACCTGGACGGCCTGGCGCACCGCCTCAAACCCCGCGCGGAGACGCACGAGACTCTCCAGGTGGGCCGTATCCCCGCGCAACAGGGCGATGAGCCGAGCGCTGTGCAGGGCCACGGGATCGCCCCGCTCGACTTGCCCGGCGAAGGCCGCGATCCGCTCGTCGTTCGCGGCCAGCAGCTTCGCCGCCCAGGCGGCCACCGCCGGCACTCCCGCCGCGCTACGCTGGACGCGGTCGCGCGCCTCCTGCTGGAACTGGCGCAGGGCGACGAGCTGATCCTGCTGCAGCACCGCCATCTCCTTGACGAAGGTCGGCGAGGGGACCGGCAACCCCTCCCCCGCCCGCAGCAGCACCAGGCGGTCGAGGTAGAGTTCCATGTTGCCGACCGGCCGCTCGGTGAAGAAGTGCATCACATGCATGTCTGTGGGGTTCAGGCTCTGCGCGGCCAGCTTCGTCAGGTCAACGACCACCCGGGTATAGCTGCGCGGCGCCAGGTCGCAGCGCGTGAGCAGTCCGCTCCGCGTGGGGACCCTGGAGTCGCTGAGGAAGAACATCAGCTTCTGGTCGGAGGGAGTGGGGTTGGTCACATCCAGCACCAGCCGGTCGTAGCCGGACCAGTCGGCTACCGGCGACGTGGTCTCGACCGCCGGCCACTCCCCCATCCCCGACTGCCACCGCGGCGTGCGCAAGCACAGGGAGTACCGGCCGGAGGTGGCGAAGCG
>CAZIWQ010000754.1:0-4060 GCA_964542355.1 uncultured Armatimonadia bacterium | reverse complement strand
ATCTGGCGCAACTGGGCCTCATCGATCATGTGCCGCGTCTCGGCGTTCAGCGGCGTGTGCAGCGTAACAATGTCGGCCTCGCGCAGCACCGTCTCCATGTCGTAGGTCCGCTCGATCCCGAGTGCGCCCTTCTGGCGGTCGTCGAGGTAGGGGTCGCAGACCATGATGTTCATGCCGACGGCCTTCATGATGCGATAGACGCGCCCGCCGATGCGCCCGCACCCGATGATGCCCAGCGTCGCGCCCATGAGCCGATGGATGTCACCGAGGGTGGCGAAGTCCCACTGGCCGCGCGCACTGGATTCCTCGAGGATGCGCCGGCTGGGGAACACGCGGCGGGCGGAGGCGAAGATGAGGGCCACGGCCTGTTCCGCCACCTCACTGGCACAGTAGTCGGGCTGGTAGGCGAAGCGGATGCCGTGCTCCGTGCAGGCGGCGACATCGACGTTGTCATAGCCAATGCCATGGCGGATGAGCAGCTTGCAGCGGCGGCAGCCGGCGATGACCTCCGCATCGAACCTGGCCATGTTGACGACGATGACATCCGCGTCGGCGACCGCGGCGATCAGCTCGGGTTTGGGCGCCAGCTTGAGCTGATGGTACGTGAAGGCGACCGCGGGCATCTGAGAGAACTGCTCGACTTCCCAGTCGAGGTCGACTTCAATGTAGTCGGTGACAACGACCCTGGCCTGTGACATGGCGTCAACTCCTTACAGGCGGTACCAGCAACGGCTGGCATTTGGCATTCGGCGGGAACGGCGGCATTTGGCACGTGCCACATGCCGCCGTTCCCCCGTTGCGCTATGCGCCAACGGCGCGTAGCGCAACGAACGACAGGTACGCCGCAAGCGCTGAGGCGGGCATCGTGAACAGCCACGCCAGGACGATGTTGCCGACGACCTTCCAGCGCACGGCACTGAGCCGCCGGGAGATGCCCACCCCCATGATCGCCGAGGAGACGGTGTGGGTGGTGGAGATGGGCGCTCCCAGGTGGGAGGCGGTCAGGATGATCGCCGCGGAGCTCAGCTCCGCCACACACCCGTGAATGGGCTGCAGCTCCATCACATTGCGGCCCAGCGTCTTGATGATGCGCCAGCCCCCGGCGCCACTGCCCAGGCCCATCGCGGTCGCACACGCGAGCATGACCCACAGGGGGATGTCAAACTGCGCGGCGGGGGTGGAGTGGGCCAGTGCCGAGGCGCTGAACAGGGCCATCGAGATGACACCCATCGACTTCTGCCCGTCGTTCTCACCGTGACTGAACGCCATCAGGCCGGCGGAGGCGATCTGGATCAGCCGGAAGCGCCGGTTGACGCGCGACGGCGGACGGCGCCCAAACAGCCACAGGAACAGGACCATCAGCAGGAACGCCCCGACGATCCCTACGACCGGTGAGATGACCAGTCCGAGCAGCACCCACTTGATGCCGGCCAGCTTGATGAGGCCGAGGCCCTTGAAGGCGCCGACGGCACCGACGATCCCCCCGACGATCGCGTGTGTCGAGCTGGTGGGAAGGCCATAGCGCCAGGTGATGAGATCCCAGATGATGGCACCGAGCAGGGCCGCCACCACCACCTCGTTGGTGATGGTCGCCGGGTCGACGATCCCCTTCCCCATCGTCGTGGCCACCGCCTTGCTCGACAGGGCGCCCACGAAGTTGAGCACCGCGCACAGGATGACTGCGTTGCGGATGCTGAGGGCCCGAGTGAGGACGGATGTGGCGATGGCGTTGGCGGCATCGTGGAAGCCGTTGACGAACTCGAAGAGCAGCCCCAGCACGACAACCGCCCAAACCCAGAGGTCCATGGAATGCCTTGCGCTCCTGTCGCGGTTAGGAGTTCTTGACGAGTGAGCCCTCGATCAGGCTGGCCGTGTCCTCACAGTGGTCGATGGCTTCCTCGACGTAGTCGTAGATCTCCTTCCACTTGATGACTTCGATCGGGTCGGCGGTGTTGTGGAAGAGCTCGGCGAGCCCGGCCTTGAGCACCCGGTCGGCCTGGTTCTCGAGCTCATTGATGCGATGGAAGAAGGCGGTCTCGCTGGGGCGGAGCTGCTCGAGGCGACCGCACGCCTCGCTCAGCACGGCAGTGGCCTCGACGAGGATGTCGGCCAGCGCCAGCATCGCCGGTGGGACCGCACGCGGCTCGTAGAACACCGTGCGGTCGGCCGCGGCCTTGATGAAGTCCACGACATCGTCGAGTATCTCCGCTAGCTCGAAAATGTCGCCGCGGTCGAAGGTCACCGGTGTTACGAAGGTCTCGTGCAGCCGGCTGGTACAGTCATGCTTGAGCACATCGACGGCTTCCTCAAGCTCGTCGATCCGCACCATCAGGTCGTGGACATCGGGGTAGCGGCCGAACAGGTCACGCAGCGCGACCGCGGCCTCCCGCGCATGCTCCCCCATCTGGGCAAACAGGGGGAAGAACTCCTCTTCCTTGGGCAGCAGGAACTGCATCATGCGCTGAATGCCGTTCACAACTCGCCTGGGCACACGATCAGCCTCCCTGACTGGAAGTCCCTACTCGTAGAACCTGCCGTCCGCGATGGTGGGTTCCGGCTCGCCGGCCCGCACCATCTGCTTGCCGAGCCGCGCCTTGAGATCGGCCCGCACGGGATCGTACTCGCGGCGCCCGACCAGGTTCACCTGCTCCCACGGGTCCGCGTGCAGGTCATAGAGGTGGTGTTCCACATAGTGGTCGCTCGCACTGTCCTGCCAGCCATGCTTGTCGGGGGCAGAGACACTGTACTTCCAGCGCGAGGTGCGGAGGGCGCGGCCCACGAGGTACTCACTGATCTGGATGAAGACCTCGTCGTCCCAGTCGGCGCCGTCGCGCCGCACGAGCGCCATGGCGTCGCGGCCGTGCATCGCTGCGGGCACCGGCAGCCCCGCCGCACTCAGCAGCGTCGCCGGCACATCCACGAGGCTCACCGGCTCCGGCACCACTCGCGCCGCAGCCAGGCCCGGGCCACGCAACACCAGGGGGATGCGCACACAGGCGTCGTGGCAACTGCGCTTGTACTCACTGTTACGGGTACAGAAGTGGCAACCGTGATCGCTGGTGAACGCGACGAGGGTGGTGTCGGCAAGCCCCTGCCGGCTGAGAGCATCCAGTAGCCGTCCCAGGCAGTCGTCGAGCCGCTTGATCGCGCCATAGTAGCCGGGCAGGCTCTCCTGCCAGTCCCCCGGGCGAGCCCGCAGGTCGGGCGGGACATACGGGTTCTTGTAGCGACCGACATACTCGTCGGGGGGCACGAACGCGGCCCAGTCGTTCTGGTGGTGGGGCTCGAGATACGAGATGAATAGGAAGAACGGCCGCTCGCCCCGCCCCGCCAGGTAGGCGATGGCACGGTCGGTCAGCGCGTCCACTCGGTAGCCCGGATAGCTGACTGGCTCGTCGTGCTGGTTGAACAATCGCAAGTCGTAGGGGTGCGAGGTGAACTCCAGCAGGTCTGCGGCTTCCCAGTAGTCGTCATACCCGCCCCGGAGCTCGCGCGGCACCGGCTGGTCGCCGGTGTTCGCCAGGTGCCACTTCCCCAGGTAGCCGGCCTCGTAGCCCGCCTGCGTGAAATAGTGAGCGAGAGTACGCTCGGTCCGCGGGAGGGCGAGGCCGTTGCGCCACACGCCGTGGGCGGTGGCGTGGCGCCCCGTCTGCAGTGACCCGCGCGCCGGTGCACACACGGGTTGGCAGGTGAAGGCGTGCTCGAAGCGGACGCCCTGCCGTGCCATGGCGTCCAGATTGGGGGTGAGGTCCATCGGGCCGCCGTAGCAGCCGCAGGTGTCCCAGCGCTGCTGATCGGTGAAGAACACGATGACATTCGGGTGGTCGACAGGCGTCACAGGCATGGTCAGGTCCCCCCTACTCCCCCCCGGAGCGACGCGGCACGATGGTGGACACAGCTACCTTCACCCATTCCGCGCGGGGCGCCCGGCAACCTGCCCGCGGGGCGGTGCAGGGCGGGCCGGACCTCGTGTCGGCTCGGCGCCCCCCAAAGGGGAACACGCGTACCCAGACGCCCCCTGGCGGCGCGCGCCGTCTGCGCGCCGCCAGGGGGCGCAAGA
>CAZIWQ010000753.1:0-4071 GCA_964542355.1 uncultured Armatimonadia bacterium | reverse complement strand
GCATGGCAGGAGGGCGCCGTGTGGCCTGCGCGTGGCGATTGGTGAGCGCCACCCCATCGCGGTCAGGGGACCGCTCCTACCACGGCCACGGCGGCGCGGCACAAGTCCGCGCCCTACAGAACGGCCACGACCAACGGCTGCGATCCCGCAGGGCGAGATCGCCGTCCCAGGAACGGCTCGCTCCATGAGCATGCCGCCAGGCCAACGCCTCCCGCCGTCTCCTACGCTCTCACGTTCCTACGTTCCTACGCTCCCGCCGTTCCCACGCCCCGTCCCAGCCGTTCCGCCGTCCGCCCAAGGCCGGCCCTCTACCCCTTGAGCGCGGCGGCGGTCTCAGCCACCAGCATCCAGTACGCCGCCGATTGGATCACCCCGGAGGGCGGCAGGATCCGGACATCATAGCCGGGCACCTCCACCAGCGCATCGCCATACGCCCAGCAGCCGCGAATGCTGATGTCGGCTCCCATGTCCTCCGCCCTCCGCTCGGGCGTGCCGGACACGACCGTCACGATCTTGGCCCCACACTGGTGGACGGTCTCGACCCAGGGGCCGTAGGGCTCGTAGTAGCCGACATAGAGGACGACATCCCCGGGCTTGAGCACCGTGGGTAGCTTCTCCGGCGTGGCCCCAGTGGGGATGGGTGTGAGCACGCCCGGGTCGCCGACCTGGCCGGGCAGCTCGGGGGGGAGATGTCCCAGGCTCCCATACCATGCGGTACGTCCGGCGCGCCGGGCCGCGGCGGCCAGCCGACCGGCCGCCGCGAACTCGTCAAGCTGCGTCGCCCCGAGCTCGCGCAGGTCATTGGCGAGGCGCGCCAGATAGGTCCGCCCCAGCAGGCCCGGCCGCACCGGCGCGATGCTTAGCGGCTCCCACTGGAGCTTCGCGCGCTCCTGGTTGCGCTCGCGGCCACCAGCCACCAGCACGCTCTGGTACATCGGGGGCATCTTGCCCTGCCGGGTGAGCGCCGCCACCAGCTCCCCGGTGAAGCTCCACAGGCTGGCGGTCAGGGCCGGGGAGACCGTGGGCACCTGTGCCGGGTCGCTCGCCGGCGCGGTGCAGGCATCGATGAACACGTGGCTGCCGGGCAGGTTGCATGGCGCGAAGAAGACTGCCAGTGCCCCCTGCTCAGCGGCCGCGGCGAGCAGAGACACGTCGCTCGCTCCCGCCCCTGTCAGCGACCCCAGCAGGACCGTGTCGCCTGACGCCAGATCGGTGGGCTTCGCCAGCCGCTTGGCGGCAGTCGTCCCCCCGGCGCGCACCAGCCCCTCGAGAATGAAGCCCTTGTCCCCCGCGAGCCACAGCTTCCCGCCGGCCACCATCCGGGAGGCAACCTGCTCGGCCGCCGCGGTGAGGTGAGGGAGGCTTCGCACGTTACCCTCCAGGCTCGCGAACACACGGGCGAGGTAGCCGGCGGATGGCGTCGGGCGGTCGGGGGCAGACAAGGTAGGTACGCCTCCTGTGATGGCGAGCAGCACGGCGAGTGCGGCGACAGCAGAGGGCCGAGGGGCAGTCATCAGAGATCACCTCATCACGTAGGACGCCGCTGTTCGTCGGCCAGCCTGTCGGCGACCGCACGGGCTTCGCCTACGGGCCGATGTCATCCTGAGGAGCGGATGCGGCTTCGCAGAAGCCACAGCGACGAAGGATCGCGTCTTGCCTATAAGCGCCTTCGCGTCTGGCAGATCCTTCGCCACAAGACCGCGTAGCGGTCTGGGCGCAGCGGTCTGGGCGCAGCGGTCTGGGCGCAGCGGTCTCGGCTCAGGATGACAGGGTCGCTGGACGGCGCCAACGACAGTGGGGTCACGTACGGTCGCTCGCAGCGTCACGGCACGTGGACGTACATCTCCCAGTCCTCGATGTTCACCGGCAGCGCGATGCCCTGGCGGATCGAGTCCATCGCCCGCCGGCAGAGGTAGGTCGCCTGCATCCCGGCCACCTCATCGACCGGGGAGGGGGTATCGTTGCGGATGGCGGCGGCGAACGCCTCCAAGAGCCCACGATGTCCCTTGTCCGGGAAGACGTAGTTGAAGACCCCCGTCTCGGCAAACTCGCGGCCGGAGGCATCGATCTTGGCCAGGTACCCGCTGAAGCCACCCTCCTGCCCGACATTCGGCTGCAGGTCGGCCTGTAGGTCGAAGGTCTTGATCGTGCGCTCGCCCAGCCCGTAGTAGTGGTTCTCAACATAGCACTCGCTGCGCAGGAGCTTCCCGCCATACTGCAGCTCAACCAGCTCCTTCGGGTACTCAAACGTGCCGCAGGCGCAAAACAGGATGCAGGCGAGCGATCCGCCAGGGAACTCCAGGGTGATGACATAGTTGAGGCGGGTGCTGCCGACCGCGGTGACGCGCACGGGGCGCGCCTCCATGATCCAGGTGGCCAGGTCCAGCCAGTGGCAGCCTTCGCCGATGATCTGCCCGCCCCCCTCTTTCCAGTCAATGTGCACGCCGCCGTAGGTCAGGCTCTCATCGTTGATGCGGATGAGCAGCATCGTCTGGTCCTCTTCCGCCCACTTGGGCCGCGTCTGTTCCTGGGTATAGATGCGCGCGGTGCCGCGCGGCTGTTCGCGCCCCGCGTGGTAGGCGGCCTTCAGGTCGATCATCGAGGGGCTGAAGCGGCGGTTGTAGTCGACACACAGCTTCATCCCGCCGTGCTTCACCAGGTGCATGACCTCGTATGCTTCCTCCATCGTCATGGTCATCGGCTTCTCACACAAGAGGTGCTTGCCGGCCTGGAGTACCTCGCGGATGTAGAACATGTGCAGCTCGTGGGGCACGCTGAGGACGACCATCTCGACTTCGGGGTCGGCGAGCAGCTCGCGGTAGTCGGCACTGGTCTTGTGCGCGCCGTGGCGCTCAGCGGCGGCGCGACCGGCCTCGCTGCGCGAGGAGCAGTGCCACAGAGTGAGCTGCTCGGAGGCCGCGATGTTGGGGAGATGCTGCGCCTGGGCGAACTTCCCGCAACCAATGATGCCGGCACGGACCGGTTCCATGGACCTGCCTCCTGCAGTGGGGGTCGGCTAAGCCTGTGTCACATTAGCTTCCCCGTCACGGCACCGGCCTCCTCTGAGCCCCCGCCGCCGTCGTCGCCGGCCCAGCCGCGTCTGTCCGCTCGCAGAGGAATCGACGGCGTGCGGCACGAACTAGCGTCTCGTCGGGCACGCGAAGGTGGACGAAAGCCGCGAGGGTGGTTCACGCCCCCCAAGGAGGCAGCAGTGATGCGTAGCCTGGTTGCTGTGCTGATCCCCGTCATGCTGTGTGCCGTGCCGCTGGTCGCCCGGGGAGAGGATCAGCCCGCCCCCGCGGCTGCCGCGCCGGCCAAGGCCGAGGACGCCGCTTCCGACACAATGGCCCAGGTCATCAATCAGCCCCGCACCGTCGACACGATGGCCCGCTTCTGGATGGTCCTGTACGATGCCTGCGAGGCGGCCAAGGTCCCGCCAGGCGCAGTCTATGTGATCGACCTCAAGAGCATCTCCCAGACCATGAGCCGCGGGAACGTCGTCCATCTGGATTCGGCGGGTATGCGCATGCCGATGAACTGGTCGGCCAGCCCGCAGAAGGTCGAGCTGGGAGTGGCGGTGGCGCAGTTCCCGGCGCTGGTCGAGGCGCTGACGGTGGCCTGCGGCCGCCCCACTAGCTACTTCCCCCAGGCGATGTCGTGGCAGCAGTTGTTCTCGTTTCGGGAGACCGAGCAGTTCACCGCTACCTGGTCATATCTCTACTCGTGGCCAGATACGTACAAGGTGGCCAAAGACAGCGTCCCGATGTCGGACCATTCGGTGGGGCAGCTCCGGGCCGAGGGGCTGAAGGCCGCCTACGATGTCCAGGAGCTCTCGTTGGCGACGAAGGCGAAGAAGACGGAGGTCACGCCCGAACTGGCGGCGGTCACGCAGAAGTACGGTGTGGTCGCCATGCCGGTCAAGTGAGGCCGCCGCCGTGTTCGCCCCGGGTCACGAGGACTCCGGGTCTCCGTCGCGGAATAGGATGCGCGCGGATGTGGCGATGCTAGAAGAGCGGCCGACAAGCCGTTCTGAGGCCGCGAAGCCACGCCAGAATGGCTCTGGAGGGCACT
>CAZIWQ010000752.1:0-4080 GCA_964542355.1 uncultured Armatimonadia bacterium | reverse complement strand
GGATCGGAGGGGGGCAGGTGGTGTGGGCAGGCGGGAGGTGTCTGGGGCGGCTGCCCCTGCCGGTCGCCGGGCTGATGACCTCCGCCCCGGCGGCGGAGGTTGCCGCGGCGCAGGCCGCCCTGTACACCGCGGCGCGCCGACTCGGCTCTGGGCTCGACGACCCCTTCATGCAACTGGCCTTCCTGGCGCTCCCGGTCATCCCCGAGCTCAAGCTGACCGACCGGGGGCTGGTCGACGTCACCAGCTTCTCATTCGTCCCCCCCTGCCTCGGTGGCTGAGGTCGTCCCTGTCCACCCGGCGAGGAACCGTGTCCCCGTCACCGCAAACCACACGCCGATCAAGAGCACGAGCAGCGCGCACGCGAAGACCAGACCCCGGTAGAGCTCATCGGTCAGCCAACTCTCCCCGCTGACAATCACGAGCCCGACCAGCGCGTACCACGAGAAGTCCGAGGCTTCGTGACCGAGGTAGAAGGCGGCGTACTCGCGCAGCGTGCGGGGGGCCATGTGGGCGAGCTGCCCGGCGCCGACGGTTGCCCACCAGCCGGTGAAGTACGGGTTGGCGGCACACACCGCGGCGCCCCAGATCAGCAGCCGCGGCCACGAGCACGGCGCCCCCGTGGTCGCACGCAGGTCCAGCGACAGCCCCGCGACGCTGCGGAGCATGTCCGCGCCCATCCAGACCAGCCCGGCCCCCCCGACGAGCCCGATCGCCCCGCGCACCCGCGGCCGCGCAAGCGAGGCCTGCAGTCCTAACACCAGCAGAGCCACGGTCACCAGCTCCAGCAGCGCGTGCCCGGTGATCAGACCCATCGCCGCCCCAAAGCCCTGCACCGCAGTCTGCCCGATCACCGCCACGAGCAGCGGGCCGGGCATCACGGCACCCGAGAACCCGGTGACAAAGGCCAGCAGAAACAGCCGCCCCAGGGGAAGTGCCGGCCGCGTGCCTCCCGCGGTGCGCTCCGGGGTGCTACTCATGTCGGTTGCACGACCAGCTCGCAGCGACACCCCGGGTGGAAGGGCGGGACCTGCGCGCTTGTCCGCATCGGGACCGATTGCCGCGGGCAGTCGTCGCAGAGCGGGTCCGGACCCGGCCGGACGCTGAGCCGGGCGGTATGACGCTCGGAATAGTCAATCGACTGCAGGCTGCGGCGGAACCGATCCAGCATCCCCAGCGTCAGCCGCGCCTCGCACAGGGCGGCCGCATTCAGACTCAGGCAGTAGCCGCGCCGGGCCGGGTCGAGCGCGCACACGTACCCCGGCCCCAGTCCGTACTGGTGTCCGTATTCGTCCACCTGCGCGGGCGACAGCCTGGCCGCCAGTGTCGCGACAAGGTCCGCCCGCCGCCGGGAGGTCGTCGCCACGCCCAGCGCCGCGGCGATCTCTCGCAGTTGCGCACCCCGCAGGCGCTCCAGCGTCGCGCGCGGAGACGCCCGCTCGTACAGTCCCAGCACCTGGAGTTGCTGTGCCTCGGCCAGCGAGAGGCTGACACCCGTCGGCGTGGCGCCGGGCGCGGGGTGCGCCGACGGTTCCACCAGCTCCGGGAGACGCCGCACCAGCATTGCCGCCACCGGCAGCGACAGCTCGGCGAGGCGGCCCGTGTACCACCGCCCCACCTCATCCGTCGGGTCCGTCGTGTTCACCCATGCCAGGCTCGAGTCCCAGTCGGCATGCGCCAGCGGAGCCGCGCCCGTTGGCACCCGCGCGCGCAGCTTCGCAAAGTAATCGGCGATCGCCGGGATATGCTCCCTGTGCTGCAACAGGGAGGCCGCCAGCAACGCCGCCGGGACGTCGCCCCACAGGCCGCGACACACCGTCCCCAGCCAGATGGCGAGCACCGCCCGCACCATCGGCGGCTCGAGCCGGCCGACGACGTCCGCATGCTGCGCCACGGTCTGCAGCACCGAGCGCCCCCAGGAGCGGTGATGGTCGATCCGGGCGATGGCCAGCGCCTGCTCCCACTCCCCGTGTTCCAGGTGCTGCAGGACGGCACGCAGACCGTCTGTGTAGCCCGCAGAGGTCAACCTCCACAGGTCTTGCACTTCTGTCGCCTGCACATCCGTCGGATGATCGTCCATATCGGCCCCCCGCAGAACGCCGTTTCATTCACCACATACAGCGTGGCCCTCGGGCACCAACGACTGCGGCAAGTCCCCGCTCAGGACGTCCGCGGCTTGCGCGTATTCTTCGCGGCACTCGGTGCGGATACCTCCTGCGAGCAGCGCATTTCCTGAGCCCCGGTAGAGCCTCTCACCCGCTAGCCGAGCGGCCGAAGAGCCGTTCCGAGGCCGCGAAGCCACGCCACAATGGCTCTGGAGGGCACTCAGCCGGCCGCTACACCTCGGGGGCCGGCCGGAGGTGACAGTTTCGGCCGGCCCCCCAGGCACCAACCTGTCGCGCCCCGCCTCTTGAAACTCCCCCCGGGTTGGGGTAATCTACCCCCGCGGCGCTGACGGAACCTCTCCGGCCGCCGCCTGAACCTCTCCAAGGGAGTTGTACCCTGTATGGCAGACCGCGCCTTCTCGCTTGAGCCTCGAGCCGTCCCACCCGTCGACACTGCGTACCGCAAGATCCGGACGAGCATCCCGGTGCCCGACTCGATCCCCATCCTGGAGCGCCTGCGCGACTACGAGCCCCGCTCGATGTCGGGCCAGCCCCCGATTGTCTGGGATCATGCCGCCGGGGTCCGGGTGTTCGACAAGTGGGGCAACGCCTGGCTCGACTTCAGCTCCGGTGTGCTCGTTACCAACGCCGGCCATAGCCATCCCCGCGTCGTCGCCGCAATCGCCGACCAGGCCCGGCACGGCCTCTTGCACAACTACTGCTTCCCCAGTGAGCTGCGCTCGCTCCTGGCCGCCCGCCTGGTGCAGATGTCCCCCGACCCGCTCGCCAAAGCGTTCCTCGTGACGACCGGCGCCGAAGCCACCGAGTGTGCCATCAAGCTCATGCGCACGTGGGGCGTTGCCCGCGGCGGCGAGCGCAAGCATGTCATTGTTACCTACGACAATGCGTTCCACGGCCGCACGCTGGGGGCCCAACTCGCCGGCGGAATGCCCGCCGGCAAGTCGTGGATCGTCAATCTCGATCCCGGCTTCGTCCAGGTGCCATTCCCGGAGGGTTTCCGCTGCCCCGACACCTCGTTTGACTTCTTCCTCCAGTGTCTGGCACAGCAGGGCCTCACCCCCGACCGCATCGCCGGCGTCATGGCCGAGACCTATCAGGGCGTGAACGGCGCCCTCGCGCCCCCCGCCTACTTCCAGGCCATGCGCGAGTGGGCCGACAGCCACGACATCCTCATCACGATGGACGAGGTCCAGGCGGGCTTCGGCAGAACCGGCAAGCTGTTCGGCTACATGCACTACGGGATCGTCCCCGACCTGGTCTGCTGCGGCAAGGGGCTGGGCGACGGGATGCCCATCAGTGCCGTCATCGGCTCCCTCCCCGTCATGGACCAGTACGCGCCGGGCTCCATGACCAGCACCCATACCGGCAACCCCGTCTGCTGTGCCGCCGCCCTCGCCAGCCTCGACGTGATCGAGCAGGAGGGATTGGTCGACAACGCCGCGCAGATGGGCCAGGTGATGCTCGAGGCCCTCCTGCCGCTGAAGGACAAGTATGCCCCCGCGATCGGCATCATCCAGGGCGCGGGGCTCGTTGCGGCGGTTCAGTTCACCCGGCCCGGCACCACCGACCCCGAGCCCGACCTCACCTTCGAGGTCACCCGCCGCTGCATCGAGAAGGGGCTCATGCTGTTTGCCCCGGTCGGAGTGGGTGGTTGCGCCATCAAGCTCAACCCGCCGCTGTGTATCACTCGCGATGCAGTGCTCGAGGGCGTCGCTGTGCTTGACGAGGCGATCGGCGAAGCCCTCGCCGCCGCCCCGTAGCACAACCGTGCGTGTTGCCGGTGACGGGCGCCGCGTAGGTCGAGCGTCTCGCTCGACAGGACCCGCCGACCGCGACGACGCCGCTGTTTCTCGCGTCGTTCCGCCTGCCTGTCATCCTGAGCCAGGACCGCGCAGCGGTCCGCTGGCGAAGGATCAGCATCAGCCGAAGGCGTTTGTATGCGGAATGTGATCCTTCG
>CAZIWQ010000751.1:0-4095 GCA_964542355.1 uncultured Armatimonadia bacterium | reverse complement strand
CGATTCGCGCGGGCACCGGCAGGGCGGCCAAAACACAGCGCCGTCGTCCCGGTCGACGGCCCTGCGCGTAGGTCGACCGTCCCGGTCGACGCGGTCGTTGTCGAGCGGGATCAGGGACCCGGCTGCGCTGCGGCCGCTCCCGGAGGGTGATCGTGATGCTCCGTCGGGCAATCGCTCTGGCGCACATGCTGCTCGTGTGCGCCGCCGTCGTTTCTGCCGCCGACCTGCCGGCCGAGCTGGAGGCCCTGGTGCATGCCCCCGGCCTGCGCCACGCGCTGGTTGGCATCTGCATCATCGACGACGAGGCCGGGCGGATCGTCTTCGCGCTCAATGCCGACACCTGCATGCAGCCGGCGTCGAACCTCAAGCTCGTCACCACCGCCGCGGCCCATGACCTGCTCGGGGCGCAGTTCACCTTCTGCACCCGCGTGCTCACCGATGCGAAGCCCACCCGCGAGGGCATCGTGGCGGGCCCGCTCTACCTGCGCGGTGGTGGCGACCCCACGCTGACGAGCAGCCGGCTCCAGGCACTCGCCGCGCAGGTCGCGGCGTGTGGTGTGCGTCAGGTGCGGGGGCCGTTGCTGGTGGATGCCACCGCCTTCGGTGATGCGCGGCTGGGTCACGGCTGGGCGTGGGACTACCTCGACGATTCCTATGCGGCGGAGATCTCAGCCCTCACGGTCGATGAGGGCTGTGTCACAGTGGTGGTGCGCGGTGCGGCCAGGCCCGGTGAGCCACCGCGCTTGCGTCTCGAGCCCTACTCCGAGTACCTCACCCTCGCCCCCGGGGCCGTCACGGCCGAGACCGTGACTGAGGCCCCCACCATCTCTCGCCTGCTGGGCCGCAATCTGGTCGCCCTCTCCGGCCCGGTCGCCGTCAACGACAAGGTCGAGCGCACGATGACGGTTCGCGATCCGGCGACGTACTGCGGGACGCTGTTTCGCCTGGCGCTGGAGAAGGCCGACGTGAGTGTGGCGGGAGAGGTCGAGGCCGGGAAGACACCCGAGCGCGCGCGGGACCTGTGCCATCTTGACTCCCCGCCATTGCTGCGGCTCATTGCCCAGGTGAACCGCGAGAGCGACAACGTGTTTGCCGAGGCCCTGCTGCGGGGGATCTCGATGGCCACGGAGGGTGTCGGAACGCGCGTGGCCAGTACGCGGCTGCTGGACCGCTGGCTGGCGAGCTTCGGCGCCGACTTCACGGCCGCGATGATCGTCGATGGCTCCGGCCTCTCGCGGCTCAACGCCGTGACCCCCCGCCTGCTCGTCCAGGTCCTACGACACATGCGGCCGCGCGCCGCGTGGGTGGCAACGCTCCCCCTGATGAGTCGGGAAGGCTCCCTGGCCGAGAGGCTGAAGGGCACTGTCGCGGAGGGGAAGATCCTGGCGAAGACGGGGTACCTGACCGGTGTACGGGGCCTCTCCGGCTATGCCCGCACGCGGTCCGACCGCTGTCTGGCCTTCTCAATCCTCGTCAACAACCTCCCGGATACGCAGGAAGCGCTGCGCCTGCAGGACCGCGTGTGCCTGGCGATGGCCGCGATGCCGTAACGGCAGGCATTGACTCCTCGCTCTGCTCGGCCTATCATCTGGGAGACAATCTGAGCGGGCGGCTGCTCCAGGTGGCCGCCACACGGGAAGCCGGTGTAACTCCGGCGCTGCCCCGCAACTGTAACCGGGTACGAAAACCGAGACATGCCACCGGTGTAGTCCTGGCGCACATCACGTCCGCCAGGCGGCCACCGGGAAGGCTCGGCGAGTAGGGCGATCCGGAAGCCAGGAGACCGTGGGAGTCGTCATCCTCCTCGAGGGCGGGAGGGTCACGCAGCTCCTCGCGCGCCGCCCTCACCGGGCGGCGTTTGTGGTTCTGGATGTTCGCCGTCAGGGAGCCATCGCCAATGTGGGAGTGATGACCATGGACCTGAGCACACTCTTTGCCGCCGCTCGCCCCATCGTTGCCGACGGAGGCTGGGGCACGCAACTGGCGGCCCGCGGCCTGGGCCGCGACGTACCCGAGGCCTGGAACCTCACTCATCCCGATGAGATCCGGGGCATCGCCGCGGACTATGCCCGGGCCGGAGCGCAGATCGTGCTGACGAACACCTTCGGCGGTTCGCGCATCAAGCTCGCGCGCGCCCATCTTCCCGAGCACGAGGCAGTGAACCGGCGTGGGGCCGAGCTGAGCCGGGAAGGCGTGGCCGGCGAGGCAGCCCTCGTGTTTGCCTCGATCGGGCCGACCGGGGAGCTGGTGGGGCTCACCAGTACGCTGTCCGAGCAGGAGATCGAGGCGGTGTTCGCCGCGCAGGCGGCGGCGCTCCTGGCCGGCGAGCCCGACGGGTTCGTCGTCGAGACCTTCACCGATCTCACGGAGGCGCTGTGCGCGCTGCGGGGGGTCAAGTCGGCCGCCAACCGGCCGGTGGCCGTCTCGCTCAGCTTCGACGACGGGGCCCGCGGGCCGGCCACGATGATGGGCATCACCCCAGAGCAGGCGGCACGCGAGCTGACCGCGGCCGGAGCCGATCTCGTCGGCGCTAACTGCGGCCGCCTGAGCGATGACGGTTGGGAGCAGGTGGCCCGGGCCATGGTCGACAACACCGACCGCCCGGTGTGGATCAAGGCCAACGCCGGTATCCCTCAGCTCGTCGACGGGGTCTCCGTGTTCCCGCTGGCGCCGGCCCCGTTCGCCGAGCTCGGCCGACGGCTGGTCGGGGCCGGCGCCAGAGTGGTTGGCGGCTGTTGCGGCACAACGCCCGATCACATCCGCGCGCTCGCCCAGGCCCTCGCCTGAGCCGATCCCCGGGGGAGATAGCATGCCGGATTACAGGTCCGCTTCACCGCAACCCACCGCCGCCGAGCGAGTGGCGCACAGGTGCCACACGCTGTCCGCGGTGGACCGCGAGCAGTGCCCCGGCTCCCGGACAGTCCTCATTGCGGCGCTGGCAGTCGCCCTCGCCGTGTGCGGCGGGTGTCTGTCGTCACGCACCGCGCCGCCGATCGCTCCGCCGTCGGCCCCGAAGCCGCAGGCGGCGCCCGAGAGCCCCGCGACGTTCCCTCTGACCATGACCGATGCACTGGGCGCGCAGGTGACGTTCCGGGCCGCCCCGCAGCGCATCATCTCGCTCAGTCCGCCGCTGACGGAGATCCTGTACAAGCTCGGGATCGGCGACCGGGTGGTGGGGGTGACGCGCTTCTGCAAGGTCCCACCCGCGGCGCGTGCCGTACCCGTCGGGGGCGTCTCCGACCCCAGCCTGGAGAAGATCATCTCCCTCAATCCGGATGCCGTGTTCGTGACGGTCGGCAACCCGCGGGCGGTCGTCGATGCGCTGAGAACCGCCGGGGTCAGCGTGTTCGCCAGCGACCCCAAGACCTACGATCAGGTGGCGGCGGGCATTCTCACACTCGCACGGGTCTGCGCCGTGCCGGCGGAGGGGGCGAAGCTGGCCGAGCAGATGCGCGCGACGGCGGCGCGAGTGAGCGCCATTGCCGCGCGGGTCCCGGCAACCCGCCAGCCGCGGGTACTGCTCGTCGTGTGGCTCGACCCGCTGTTCGTCGGCGGACCGGGCACATATCTCGACGACATGATCCGGGTCTGCGGGGCCCGCAATGCCGCGACCCCGACCCCGAACGGGTGGAAACAGTACTCGGTCGAGATGGCGGTGGCAGCAAACCCTCAGGTCATCATCCTGCTGACGGAGCACACGCCCGGCGGCGGTGATGTCGCAACCCAACTGCAGCAGTTGCGGACCGGCAAGACCTGGCGCACGACCGAGGCGGTCAAGCGGGGGCGGGTCGTGTTGATCCACAGCGACCTGCTGTCGCAGACGGGAACGAACCTGGAGCAGGGCCTGCTGCAGCTAGCCGCCGGAATCCACCCGGATCTGTTCGGGGCGCCGACAACCAGGCCGGCCGACGAGACACGACCCGCCAGCACTGGGAACCGGGGAGCCGGCACGGAGAACCATGCCTCCCACTGAACCCCCGTTCTTCGCCTGCCACGGCGTATGCGCGGCGTATGATGAGGCTCCCGTGCTGCGCGGCGTTGACCTCGCGATCGCCGCGGGGCAGCTCGTGGGCGTCATCGGCCCGAACGGGTCGG
>CAZIWQ010000750.1:0-4099 GCA_964542355.1 uncultured Armatimonadia bacterium | reverse complement strand
GCTTCCCAGCCCGTCTCCGCGTCATCCAGCGGCGTGAACAGGATGTGCCGCAGCCGCCCGGTCGCCGCCTCGTAGGTCCAATACTTGTCCCCGTCCGCGCTGATCACAGCAATCCCGTGCTGCCCATCGCTGACACTGGCAAAGCTCCGCGCCCAGAACTGGTGCTCGCGGTGGCGCTCGATGTTCTGATAGCCCTCCGGCAGACTCATGGCGTACGGCTCGGCTGCCGGGTCGCGGGGCTCGACCCCGAACGGGATGTCCACGTTCAGCGCGCCCTGCCGTGGGAGGTCTAAGCACAGGGCGAAGAAGCCATTGGCGCCGGGGCAATAGACGCGGGTCAGGAAGTCAACGTGACGGCAGCCGGCGTCGAGCGTGATATCCTGCCGGACGCGCTGTCCGTGGAACTCGCACTCCCAGCGGTAGACCCAGCGGGTCGGGCCGGTGAGAACCCAGCGCCCGGTCCCGGTGCGCCCCGACAGCTCCCCGGTGATGGGGCCGACATGCAGCACCCCGGGGCCCATCTCATACAGCCGGCAGTCACCGATGCACGAGCCCAGTGGCGCCTGCCAGCTCAAGCCGCCGGCGTGGTCGACGATCTCCTGGAGGCCGCGTCCGGAGAGGCGGAGGCGCAGGGCCCCGTTGTCCACGGTATCGTGCTCCGGGTCCGGGGGCCGCGGTGCCGCCGGTCCGTCCCCGACCTGATACACGCTGCACCCCATTGCGGGGACCTCGGCGCGGAAGATAAGCGGGGCCTCCACGATGCAGTCGCCCCATTCCTGTCCGGCCTGGGCGCCCAACTGGAGCGGGAGCTCCGCATCGTCAGCGCCCCAGACACGGTGGCCGCCGGCGTCCTGCCGCGGCTGGACCCACGGCACCTCGATGATCTCCTCGCGGGGGTAGGGGAGAGGGTTGAACAGCACCACGGGGCGCAGTGCGTCCGACCGTCGCCCGAGGCCGGAGGCCGCGGCCACGGCCCGCTCACCGACCTCCCGGATCTCACGCAGGGCATAGCGGGCGCGGGAGGTGAGCCACTCCCAGTCCCTGGCGAAGACCCACTGCTGGGCGTGCGAGGCCACCCGCACGACCTCGGTCCACAGCTCTTCCAGGCGGTCGGGGCCGGCCACGTCGGCCTCGCCGGCCAGTCGTGCCAGCGCGCAGGCGCGCTCGGCGATCACGATGGCTGTGTCAAGCTGCTGGCGGAGGCGCCACAGGCCCCGCTCCCCGTGCCACCCGCTGTTGTAGCCGACATCCACCGGGTCGATGACCCCCTCCCAGCGGGGAAGCGTCTCCTGCTCGAGCCGGGACCGGTACTCATTGGGGGTGGCGAACACCAGTTGGCTGCTCTCGCGCTCATTCCATGTGTGGGCGAGCGCGAGCAGGGGTAGCAGCTTGTCGCGGGGCCACCCGCGCAGGGGGCGGGCGTCATCCATGCCCTGGGCGACCCACCAGGTATGCGACTGCGAGCAGTCCAGCGACTGCTTGAGGTCATGCAGAAACAGGCCCTCGACCACCTGCTCCCACCGCTCGGCGAAGTCATCAGGGATCAGCTCGGAGGACACCAGGCCTCCGTAACACCCGCGCGAGGTGATCAGCTCCGTCCCGTCCAACCCCCGCCAGATGAAGTCGCGGGGCACGCCCTTGAACGAGAAGGCCGAGTCGGAGCGCCAGCCCCGATACAGTGTGCCACCGGCGAGGCGCACTACCTGCGGCATCTGGCTGTGACCGATCCCCACGTCCGGGCAGGCCATGACGGAGAGGTCGCATTGCGGCGCAAAGCTGCGATAGACGCGGCGGCCAAGCACCATGTTGCGGATGAAGGTCTCGTCAGCACAGGTGGCGGGGCGCGGACTGGTGAGCGTGAAGGCCTTGACGCCCATCTGTCCCGAGTTCAGCCGCTCGCGCAACTCCTCGATGCGGTCGGGGCAGCGCTCCAGGAACGGCTGCACATGGTCGATCCAGGGCTCCATGCAGAAGCGGAACTCGGCATGCGTGGCCATCAGGTCGAGGGCATCGCACGTGCTCACCGCGTAGCGCTCCTCGTGCCATTCGCGGTGGTGGGTCCAGGAGAAGTCGGGGTGGTTGTAGCAGACTATGCAGAAGGTGCCGCCGGCGGCCTGCTGGCGCAGCTTGTCGACCTGCTCGTTCATGCGCGGATCACTCCCCGGTGCGATTGAGGTGAAGGCCTATTCGCCACCGCGCGGGACGGGCCTTCTCCCGGGCGGACGGCGACGGCGGCACTTGGCATTGGGCACTTGGCATTGGGCAACGGCGGGGGTTCATCCCCCGCCGCCGTAGACGTTCGACGTTGTCGTCTGCCGTGGTAGGAGCGCTCCCCCGAGCGCGACCGCGTGGCGGAAGGCTACCGCAACGGCGCACGGCAACAGCAGGAGAGCCGCACAAGAGGAGGGGGCCGTATGCCTTGCGCGTGGCGGTTGGTGAGCGGCGTCCCATCGCGGTCAGGGGACCGCTCCTACCACGGCAACGCCGACGGCACGGCAACGGCACATCTGGATGGCAGAGGAGTATCGCGGTGCATGGGCGAAGGGGCCCGCGAGCTGTGGCCCCGCCGCGGCCCGGCCGGCTGCGGGCCCGCCGCGGCCGCAGGCTGCACCATCATTCCGACACCCAGCCCCGTCCCCGTTCGAGGGCCGGGGCGCAGGAGGAACCTGCCATGCTGCGCATCACCGATCCCTTCCATGGCGCCGTGCTCAACCGCCACCACGGCCGGATTGAGGACGGAGCACTCCACATCACCGTGTCCGGCGAGTGCCCGACCTACGGCACGGTGACCGTGAACGGCACTCCCGCCCACGTGGTCCTCGGGCGGTTCTCGGCCCCGGTGGCCCTCACCGCGCGCGAGACGGACATCACCGCCGTCTACGAGGGTACGTACGGTCACCAGGAGCACCGCGTGCGCGTGCTGTGGGACCAGCACTCCTTCCCCCGCTATCGCTTCTCCATCGATGACAACAGCTTCTTCCTGCGCGACATCGCCCGCAAGCAGTATGACTCGATCTTCGACTGCTTCTACCTGAACATCCTGCGCACGCTGAATCGCGAGTATGGCGCCAAGTTCACCATCAACATCTACTACGACTGCGTCGCCGAATTCGGGCAGGAGCAGTTCCTGCTGTGCGACTTCCCGGATCGCTATCGCGGCGAATGGGAGGGGTGTGCCGACTGGCTCGGCCTCACCTTCCATGCGTATGCCAATCGGCCCGACCGCCCCTACCAGTACACCTCGCCGGAGAAGCTGATGAGTGACATGGCCCTGGTGGAGGAGCAGATCGTGCGGTTTGCGGGTCCGCAGACGCTGATCCTCCCCACGGTGATCCACTGGGGGATGGTGGTTCCGGCGGCGATCCCGGCACTGTACGAGCACGGGGTGCGGGTGCTGTCCGGCTTCGCGCATCCGACCGCGATGGGCTATGACGTGAACTACTGGCTGGACGACGCGCGTTCGGAGTACCTGTGGCACCATGACTGCCTCAAGGACTTCGCGACCGGGATGGTCTACTCGCGCGTGGACCTCGTGTGCAACAGCACACCGCTCGAACAGATCGTGCCGAAGCTCGAGGCCCTCCTTGATGACCCGAACCACCTCGAGATCATGGACCTGTTCACGCACGAGCAGTACTTCTGGGACTTCTACTCGAACTACATCCCGGACCACGCGCAGCGCCTGGATGCGGGGATCCGCTGGGTGACGGAGCACGGGTACAAGCCGGTGTTCTTCCATGAGGGCTTCATGGGTGCGCCGGGGTAGGAGCAGACAACGGCGAGGGAACAGGATACACAGGACAGTACAGGATGAACGGAGGGGACGGGATCACCGGGCACAGTCGAGGCCGGATCCCTCACGCTCGATGGTGCCTCCAGCGTCACACGCGCCGTCGCGTTGGCGAATGATCTCGTCCCATGCTCGGAGGTCAGCCAGATGGACACGATTCGCATTGGCATGGTCGGCGCCGGTTTCGCCGCCGACTTCCATACTCTTGCCTTCCGGGAAGTGCGCGGAGTACAGGCCGAGGTCGTGGCCGTCACTTCGCTCCACCCCGAGCGGGCGCGCGACTTCGCCGCGCGGCTCGGAGTGCCCGCC
>CAZIWQ010000749.1:0-4106 GCA_964542355.1 uncultured Armatimonadia bacterium | reverse complement strand
TCGATGCGCTTGACCGTCTGGTACTGGTCGGCGAACTCGACCGCCCAGTAGCCGTGGAGCAGGATGGCCTTGTCCGCGGTCCAGCGCCGAGGCCGGTCTCCCTGATACAGGAGCTTGCCGTCGGTCTCGACCTCATCCCCGCGGAACACCGTCGTCTGCTCCCGTGGCAAGTCGAAGATGGGGATGAAGCCCTGGTTCGGCCAGCGGGCGAGCTGCATCATGCGACCGTTGAAGCTCAGCTCGAGCGCGGCGGGGGAGGGCTTGCGGCCCCAGCCACGGCTCTCGAGCTCGTCGAAGTCTGTAATGCCCCGGGCTCTCAGGTCGGTCTGCAGCACCTGGCCGCGCGCCTCGGCCGGGAGCCGCTCCAGCACCGCCTTCTCCGTCACAGGCTGGAAGCCGCCGATCTCCCTCCCACCGACCAGGCAGGCCTGCTCGTCCGGCTGTGCGCGGTAGACGATCGGCCCCGCCTCGCTGCCGGAGTCCGCCTCCCCGAGCGTGAACGTCTTGTCGCGGGGGTAGACGCCGCCACGCAGATGGACGGCCACGCCGCCGTGCGGGAGCTCGCCCGCCCGCTTGAGCTCGCGGATGGCATCGCGGGCGCGTTCCAGGCTCGCGAACGGCAGCTCCCGCGTCCCCGGGTTGGCGTCGCTCCCGTTCGGGGCCACGTAGAGGACGACCGCCGGCGAGGAGATGCGCTGCAGTCGCCGCTGGCGCGCGTCGAGGTAGGGAGCACCGGCCGCCAGCCCCGCGATGTCACGCAGCCGGTCAAGCGCTTCCAGCCGATAGTGCTCGTGCTTGCCCTCGACGAGCTTGAGCAGGGCGGTGTACTCGGCGCGGGCGGCGGGGTAGTCGCGCTGGTCGCGGAAGCTGTCGCCGATGAGCAGGTGCGCCGACCAGCGGTAGTGCGCGGGCGCCGTCGCCAGGTCGGCGAGCTCGTGCCATTGTGCGCGGGCGGCGTCCAGGTTGTGCTCCTGGCGAAAGCTCTCGGCAAGCCGCAGACGCGCGAGGGCCTTGAAGTTCGCCATCGGCGTATAGCCCGCCGGCTCCTGCAGCGCCAGGAGCGCCGTGCCTTCGGCACGGGCAGTCGCATAGTCCCTCGCCTGCAGTGCGGCGTCGAGCCGCGCCAGCCGGGCGATCAGCATCGCAGTGATGCGCTGCTCCAGGTGCCCGTGCTGCAGGATCTCCTCCGGTGTGAGGGCGCGCGAGTAGATGGCCACCTCATCCACGTCCACGATGATCGATCCGACACCGTAGCCGGCATACCCGATCTTGAGCAGGGGCATGGCGCGCGACGGCGTGTACTCCCCTACCCAGAGCTGGCTGCCCACGAGCACCCCATTGAGGTACAGCTTCATGTCGGCCCCGTCCCAGGTGGCCACGAGGTGGTGCCAGACGCCGTCATCGAGGGTCTGGGAGGAGCTGACACTGATCGCGCCGGTGGGAGCCGGGCGACCGAGGGAGAAGCTGACGGTGCGGTACGGGTAACCCATGGTGATGCGCCAGCCGTCCCAGTACCCACTGCCGACGGAGAGGATCGTCCCGGCCTTCCCGCGGCCGCTGTCGACGCCCCCGGGGCCGCCGCTGCGCATCCAGCACTCGACGCTGAAGCCCTTGCCGACGATGTCGAAGCCATCGGCCTGCAGCCACCCGCGATCGAGTCGCACCGCCTTCTTCTCCGGCCAGCGCCCGGGAACGACCTGCCAGTCACTCACCGGCGGCTGGTCCTTGGCAGTGAAGGGGGCGAAGCTCAGAGCGCCGTCGGTGCCGGCGAGGTTGGGGACTTTCGAGTCGGGCCCGGTCACGTCCTCGAAGGTGTAGTAGCGCACCACGGTGCGGTCCGCCTTGAGTGCATCGCGCTGCGCTTGCCAGAGCCCGAACATGCTGAGCTGCCCGTCCGTGTCGGCACACAGCGCCTGAGCAGCTAGCATGAACGCCAGGGCCAGCCACAGGAACACCTCGCGTCGCATGGTCATTCCTCCAGGGGGCCCGACCAGTGTCGGCCGGGCTGTCGTGGATCCGCGTGCGCATGAGTCCTGCCGTCTGTCGGGCGCGACGCAGCCTGACGAGGTGCCATCCCGCCCGCGTCGAAACGCCTCTCCTGAGTACCCGGCCACGTCGAGACCCAGGAGATGCCTCCGTCATGTCAGCCGATCAGATCGACCGCAGTGTCTACCTCATGCGCACCGGGCGGGCCCACGTCGTCGCCCTCGCGCACCTGACCGAGACCCACAGCATCCCGGCGACCGCCTCGTACCTGCTGCAGTCCACGGTCTGCGGGGAGAAGGACCCCGACTTCGAGGCCATCCTCGCCGCCATCGCGACCAACTGCGACACCGATCCGGCCAGCCCCACCTACGGATGTCTGAAGTGGTTCTCCGAGGAGTGCGCCATCGCCGACACCAATGCGGCCTTCTTCATCTGCCTGCCGCTGTCCTTGCTGTACCTGCTGGAGGGGGCGCGGCTGAGCCCCGCCGAGCTGGCCGCGCTGCGCCGTCTGTTCGAGGGCGTCGCCCCGTGGTTTGGCCACATGGCGGCGAGCCCGAGCCTGTTCTACCCCAACAAGTGCCTGGGCGATGTGGCGATGCTGCTGGCCACCGGCCGGATCCTGGCGGACGAGGCGCTGACAGCACGGGCGCGCAGCTTCTGCCGGCGCTTCCTGGACTACGCGGATGCGCGGGGCATGGGCTGGGGCGAGGACCACTCCCCCGGCTACACCACCGTCATCGTCGAGATGCTCCTCTTCGTAATGCTGCTCGAGGGCTCCGGCGAGCTGTACCAGCGGGCCCGGCAGTTGATCGACAGCCTCATGGAGTGGGTAGTGTTCCACGACGGCTGCGATGCGGTGCCGAGCATCCGCGGCTACAACTTCGACTGCCAGATCGAGATCACGTACCGCCTGCGCGAGCTGCTCGCCGGCCAGGCGCCGCAGGACCCGACGGCGCCGCTGAGCATGCTGGCGGCGGCGGTTGGCTACAGCTACCAGCCTCAGCCCCTCCCTGTGCCACGGTCCAGCCGCCGGCGCACGTTTGATGAGCACTACAGCGTCAGCCACATCGGCCCCCATGCCCGGCTCGGAGTCCTGAGCCACTACCCGCTGATGCCGAACACGTACATGCACGACGAATGGGGCCTGGGGTGGCAAACCAAGCCTGCCGCCTTCATCGTCGGACGCGAGGAGTACGGGGTGCTGGAGTGGGTGACTGAGGATGATGAGGGGATGGTCCGGCACCACCAGATCGCGACGGGGTTCCAGGAGTGGCACAGCCGTCACCTGTTCAAGCGCCTGGGCTTCCATCCCGAGGTGCTCTTCACCGGGCACCAGGAGGGTGGGGCCGCCATCATCCTCCGCGAGATCCGCAACCTGCACTCGCCTACGGTGCAAGCGGTCGACCGCTGGCGACTGGCGCATTCCGCCGGCCGCGTGCTCATCGCCGCCACCGAGTGGGACGGTCAGCCGCTCGCCGCGCCCCCCGACTGGCTGGTGCTGGACTACGGCTGCGCGGCGGTGGCGCTCCGCCCGCTCAAGTGCCGCCTGCCGGATGTCGCCAGCGATGACCCGAACCTCCAGCGGCGGACGGCGGGTGAGATCGTGGAGCTGTCGCCTCGGCTGGAGCAGGGCGCGCGCGGGACCACGATCTCCCTGCCCCTGATCGAGGGCGCCGCGGGGGTCGTCACCCAACCGCTGCTGTTCAGCGGCTGGTGTGTGGTGCTGCTCGACCGGCCGGAGGATGTCGCGCACCTCACGGTGAGCGAGCGCTTCGACGAGGATGGTGAGCTCCCGCGCACGTACGGCGAGCTGATCCGCACGGTGGAGCTGACCACTCCCGCGACGCGGCTCAAGCTGGTGCGCGACATGCTGACGGGGGAGGAGAGCCGCTGGGTCAACGGGCAGCGCGTCGATGGTGTGCGCTGACAGTCGACCTGCCCCGGGGGGACGCGATCACCGCGCACGGCTGCGCCGATGACAAGGCGGGCTACCGCTCGGAGGTCTCACTGATCGCGATCGGGGATGCCACGCACTCATCCCTGCCGGTGGTCGTGATGGACTGCTCGCACATCTGCGAGTACGCCGACGCCCAGGTTGACGGCTACATCGGCAATGAGTT
>CAZIWQ010000748.1:0-4107 GCA_964542355.1 uncultured Armatimonadia bacterium | reverse complement strand
AAGCCCCGTCAAGGCCTTTGTTGTTGGCCACCTGCCGACGTTGGCGTGCGCCGTACCGGCCTCACCCCCCCGGCCCCCTCTCCGTGCCGGAGAGGGGGTGTCAGCGGGTGGGTGCCGGGACGCGTGGTACGCCGCCGTCAGACGTTGTCGTTCCCCCGCGGACGCTCCAGGCGCTCCGCGCCTGCGTCCGCCAAGCCTCTCCGGGACGGAGATGGGACGGGGGTGAGGCAGACATGCCGTCGCCGTTCTGTAGGGCGGGGGATCAACCCCCGCCCTTGTGTTCCCATACCCCGACGCAGGCGACACCCGGCACGTAGCCTCCGACACCCCCTCGCCGGAACGGAGAGGGGGCCGGGGGGTGAGGTGCCGTCGACGGCCGGCCACCGCTCACGGCGTCGCGTCCGACTGCCGCAGCGACACCATGTTGCTGATGGTGAACGTCCCCGTGCCCGCCAGCGTGCGGCGGGGGAAGTACACCTCCCGCGTCTTGTCACCATCGAGCTTGAGGCCGTGGTCACCCGTGAGCACGATGAGCGTCTTGTCGCCCTCCCGGGTCACCGTGTCGATCTCATACCCGTGTGTGATGCCATCCGGGTGCGAGACAATGACATAGCAGCCGTGCAGCGTGGCGCCGAGCGGCAGGTCGGCGGAGGTGACGAAGCCATCGTGCGGCTGCCCGTCGGCCTTGCGCGGGGCGGCCGTGATCGGCCCCTGGTAGCGGCCCACCGGCGTAGTGAGGCTCCAGTCAGCGCCGGCGAACTGCTCGCCCTCGAACAGCCACGCCGCCGTCAGCTTACCGCGACAGTAGCGCGCCACACCCAGCCGCCCGCGGAAGCGGATGCCATCCGCCGTCACGCGGGTCGGGTAGGGTGGCTCGTCGAGCGTGCTGATGATCGTGTCCACCGTATCGCCGTGGGTGACCCGCAGTGCGGCGCAGGCGCTGTCGGAGGGGGTGAGTGTGAGCGGCTGGATGCTGTCCAGGAACGGCTGGCCGAGGTACGGCTCCTCCACCACTGCGAACAGGCTCTCCAGCGGGGCTGTGCCACGCCGGCGGAGGATGAGCTGGGGCATCCAGTAGTTGAAGGCCAGGGCGGAGTCGTTCTTCGTTCGGCGGGCCGACGGGCTCTTCCCGAGGTAGACGGTGGTGGCCGCCCCACCGAGGGCATGGACACGAACGGCGCGCGCAGGCTGGCCGGCATAGGCGAAGGTGGTCGTTACCGGGCCGGTCGTCGCGCCCTCCTGAACCTGGCGGATCGCGCCATAGGGGTTGAAGCTCGACTGTTCATCGCGTGGCTCGTCCCACTTCTCGCCCGCCTCGAGCATGCTCCCCTCGCGTGGTGTGAGGGCCACGTTGCAGGTGGCGGCGGTGTCCTCGTCGGCATCGCCATGCACGAGCCAGTCGTGCACCGTGCCACCCTTCACCCGGAACAGGTCGACCACGTAGGCATCCTCGGCGGAGACCGGGATCAGGACCAGCAGGCGGCGATAGGACTCGAGGCCCTTGATCTGCCGGTAGGCGGCGCGGCCGTCGGCTTCCGCCAGCGCGAGGCCGCCGGCATCGGGGACGAACGCCAGCAGGGCGCCATCCGACTTGGCGCTGCCCTGGTTCTGACGGTCGATGGCGACGAGGTTGTGGCTGATGGTGCCGGAATTCCAGCACCGCAAGCGAGTGTGGTTGTACCCGAGGTCGGGCAGCATCTCGCGCTCGCGGGCCCACAGCGTCAGATTGAGGTTGTCGAGGTGGGAGTGACCGTAGGCGCCGGAGAAGTGGAGCTGGGCCTGGAGCTGGCCGGTGCCCTCGCCCCGCCCGAGCGAGGCGTGCCCATAGCCGGGGCAGATCGTCGAAACCGTCCGGTGGCGCGGAGCGGAGCGCCGCTCGTGCGGCCACGTATCATGGATCGTGCTGGAGCAGCCGTTGGGGTAGTCCAGCACCGACGGGGCGTTCAAGGCCCGGGCAATGAACGGCGCCTCCGCGGCGGGGTCGAGGTTCTCGAAGTGTCGGCCATCGTCCTTGTCCACATAGCCGGGCGGGTCGCTGTAGCCCTTGAGGGCGGCAAAATCCGACCCTACACGATTGATCGTCTGGTAGTGATACGAGGGCGCTTCATGCCACATGCCGTCATAGAAGCAGCCGCCCATCAGAATCTCCAGCAGCCACTTGTAGGCCCAGTGCACATAGTGGGGCTCATTGATGACCCGGCCGATGGCGACGGCGGTCATCAGCGAGATGGGGGCGATGTTGCCGGCGTTGATCACGGCGCCGAAGGTATCCTCGTAGTCGAACGTGGCCTTGAAGAAGTCGCGCTCGAGCTTCTCCCGCACATCATAGCCGCGCTCGCGGGAGAGCGTGTCAAACTCCTCGCTGTCATAGACGAGGTCGTAGGCTTCGGGCACGCCCCCGGGCAGCTCGTCTTCCGCCCAGCGACCCCACTTGCCCCCCGCGTACGGGTACGGTGGCTTCTGCGACTTGGCGAAGTAGAACGTCGTGATCCACTGCTCCATGACGGGATAGTGGGGGTAGACCTGCGCGATGCGGTCGAGGATCAGGGCGCTCCGGCGGGCATACGCGGGCTTGTGGGTGGCCTGATACGCGAGCCCCAGCGCCCGGGATTGCTGCACTGCAAAGTTGCGCCGGAACATGAGCAGGTGGGCCGGCAGGAAGATCCGGATCCCCGTCGTCTTGTCCACCTGGAACCGGTAAATGAACTCCTCGCCCAGCAGGTTCTTGCCGACCATCGCCAGGTCGTCGGGGAACTTCTCGTTCGGGTAGACGGTCTGGCAGCGAACGCACTTGATCTCGTTCGGCCGGTCCACCGTCCACGTGAAGGTGTCGCCCGGGTAGCCGGCATGGCAGTTTGGGCAGTAGCAGAACCGGCAGAAGGGGCGGTCGGGGATGAAGCCGAGCAGCTCCTCCTCGCTCATGGCCATGACCCGTGCCACCGCTCGCTCATACTCGGCGGCACGCGCCGGATCGAGGTCATGCTTGAGGACGGGGTGTTTGATGCCGAGCGCCTGCCCCGCAGTGAAGGCGGGGAGCGCGCACCCCGCAAGCGCCAGCAGAGCCAGGATCGCCACGAGCGCCGCCAGTTCGGGAGAATGGCCAAGAGCCATGTCGCTACCCCTCTCGGAGGTCAGTGAGCCGTGCCGTTTCCTTCGCGCAACGTGAGCTCTCACCTCCCGCTGCCGTGCCGTTTCCGTGCCGTCTCTAGGGCGGGCGACCACGGGACGGCGACGGCGACCTACCCCCCGACCCCCTCCCCACGGGGAGGGGGAGGAACGACAGATCACGACCGACGTCAACGGCTGCGGGCGAGACGCCCGCGCTCCCAGGAACGGCTCGCAGCATGGTGATGTCGACAGGCCAATGCCCCCCGTCGTTCCGCCGTCTAGCCGTTCCCACACCCCACACCCCTGCGGATCATGGCGCGACATATTGGTCCACCGCCTCGGCGAGGACTTCATCGCGGAAGTACTTGCTCAGCATGCCCGGGGTGTTGAGGTCGACCTTGCGGCCGAGCAGCGCGCTGAGCTCGGCCTCGATGCCGGCAAAGCCGATGTAGCCCACACCGGCGTCGGGCTCGAACTCCACGAGCACGTCGACATCGCTGTCGGGGGGAAAATCGCTGTCACGAGTAGGAGGAATTGCGCAACCGTCGGCGAACCCGTCGGTCTAAGCGAGTGTGGCGGAGCCACTGGACTGCCAGCGTGCCGGCAATCATCGGCTACATTTCGCCCGGTGCCTCGCGGCTGGAGAGGCGTGAGGAATCCACGTGGAGACGTGGCGATACGGGCGCACGCGCTACCGTGTGCGCCCTTTGAGCATAGTAGACAGGCGGTCCCGTAGCCGCCAACCACATCCCATGGGAGGGACGTTGCATGAGAGCGCTCGCTGTGGTGTTCGTGCTCGTCGGGTTCGCACTGGGGCTCGCGCATGCCCAGGCGATCGATGAGTCTAAGCTCAGTCCCGAGGCCAAAGCACTCAAGGCCAAGTACGATGCCCAGATCCAGAAGCTGCAGGAGGACTTCCAGAAGGAGTTGGCGACCCTGTCGGCGCGCCTCGACAAGGTCGAGGGCAAGCCGGTCACCGGCAAGAAGCCCTGGTACGAG
>CAZIWQ010000747.1:0-4120 GCA_964542355.1 uncultured Armatimonadia bacterium | reverse complement strand
GCTCCGCCAGGGATGCCGCCCCGCCTTCCGTCGTAGCCAGTCCATCACGGGCGCGACCGGGCGTCGTGGCCGCATCGCGCGCCACTCGCAGTGCCTCGGTCACTGCGGTGGCCGGGCGAGGCTCGACCTGCGCCCTCGTGTCGCCCGCATCGGCAAGCATGACCGACCGTGCCGGGAGCCGGCTCGGACGCGGCCCGGGCGCCCTCCCGCCGGCAGCGGGCTCGGCTGCGGACGTTACCGTGTGCTCGCCGACGGCTTCGTCCGACGACGGCGCCGTGTCCGCCCCGGTGGACTCATCGCTCGCGAGGGGCGCAGGCCGTGCCGGCCGCGGCGGGGAGACGCGTGTGGCTGAGGGGGCCACCGCAACCTTCCCTGTGGTCGGGGGCTGCAGTACGCTCTCCGGACGCACGCCGCCGTGCCGCATGACGGCAACGAAGCCGAGCAGGGCACACGCAGCGACAGCCAGCGCACTTGCCTGCTGCCACGACCACCGTCGCACGCGAGAGCCGCCGCGCGGCGGGCCGGCGACACCGGGGACGTCCGCCTCATCGAGGGCCAGCGAGATCTGTTCGAGCAAACCCGGGGGGGGTACCACGCGCGGCATCGCCCGCAGCGCGCCTACCGTCGCGCGGAAGGCGGCCAGGTCATCGGCACAGTCCGGGCACGCGGCAAGGTGGGACGCCAGCTCCCGCTGCTGATCGCCGGAGAGTGCGCCCTCCAGATAGTCCGTGAACCGAGCACGCCCTTGGTCACACGTCATGGTGCCGCCTTACATGCAGCCGGACGGTTAGCGGCCCGCCCATCCCGCGGGCCGTTGCGCCGGGCAGTCGGTCGCGAGCCGCGCGCCCTGAGCGAGCGGCCGGGCCTCGCGGGGCCCTCCGGTGCAGTCTGTCTGACTGGACCCCTAGCGGAAAAGTTCCATGTGGGGCGCCAGTTCCTCCTTGAGCGCGTGGCGCGCCCGGTTCAGCCGCGATTTGACCGTGCCGAGGGGCACTTCCAGCGCGTCGGCAATCTCCTCGTAGGAGAGGCCGGACAGATCGTACATCGCCAGGACGGCACGGTGGTCGGGAGCCAGCCGAGTCAGGGCGGTCTGGACCAACGCCTGCCGTTCCTGCTGCTCCGCCGCCGCGGCCGGATCGCCGGTGGCGTCCGGGATCTCCATCTCCTCGAGACCGTCGCCGTCGCCCCCGTCCAGCAGCGTCAGGCTCTGGGTGCCGCGGTCCTGCTGCCGAAGCTGATCCAGGCACACGTTGGTGACGATCCGGTACAGCCACGTCGAGAACGTTGCGTCCTGGCGGAAGCGCGCCAGGGCCCGGTAGGCACGCACGATCGCCGCCTGGGTAGCGTCCGAGGCGCGATCCTGGTCACCCAGCATGCGGTGGGCGATGTTGTAGGCAAGCGTCCAGTGGCGCCGCACGAGCACATCGAAGCTGGCGCGGTCACCAGCCTGCGATTGCCTGACCAGCTCGGCATCACTTGTCTGCATCGCGGCCATCCCGTGGCAGTCTCAATCCGCTGGCGTGCGTTCGGGCGCATGCGAACGTGGAGCGCGGGACGGTTACGCCCGCCGCCCGCGCGCAGACCGTGTGGTTCGTTCCCGCCACATGGGGCAGAGACCTCCCGGCCTCGATGGCGACGCGCGTCGCCAGGGGTCCGGCCGAGACGGCCGGGTCTCCAGGGGTCCGGCCGAAAAGGCCACGCCCGGCCGGCCCCCGAGGTGTAGCGGCCGGCTGAGTGCCCGCCAGAGCCATTCTGGCGTGGCTGCGCGGCCTCGGAACGGCTTTTCGGCCGCTCTTCTAGATGCGTGTCTCGAAGACGTCCTTGTCCAGCACCTTGACGCGCACGCGCCACCCGCGACGCCCCATGATATTGACGCTGACCGGATCGCCGGGCCGGTGGATGCGGTCATAGACGGCTCTGTCATCGCCGGAGGAGGACTGCAGCAGCACCTGAACGCGCTGGAGCGACGGCCCCCGCGGGACAGTGATGCGGACGCGCCGGAACACCCACGGAGGGCCGTCGGGGGCCGCCAGTGTCGCGAACTCATCCCCCCCGCTCGCCACGAGCACCACTCCCTCTGTGCGGTTGACGGTGGCTTCCGCCTCGGGGAACTGCTCGAGCACCTCATCGCGTGGCTGGTCGCTGGCCCGGCGCTTGACCTGGGTCACGGACAGTCCGATATCGGTCAGTCGGTTCTCCGCCGCGGACAAGGTCAGCCCGCTCAGCCGCGGCATCTTCACGCTGCGCGGCCCCAGGCTCAGCACGCACTGGACTGCGCGCCCGTGCTTGACGCGCTTGCCAGGGAACGGCTCCGTTCGGATGATGTGGTCCTCGGGCACGTCGGGGTCGTAGGCGCGGCCGTTGATGCGCAGCTTGAGCCCCAGCTTCGTCACGGCGGCCTCGCCCTGGGGGACAGTGAGACCGCGCAGCCGGGGTACTTGCACCTGAGTCGGGGCCCTGCCAAACAGCATCATGACCAGACCCGCGGCGCCGCCGATGACCAGTGCCAGCATGAAGGCCAGCCCGGTAGCACCGCGGATGATCTCGATCGGTACAGTCCATGGCCTGACGGCAGTATTCATCGTGTGGTTGCTCTTCTGGATCTGCGGGTGCCAGGGCCGCTACGCACCGACCCGGGCGGTGCGGGTGCCCTCCCACGACCGTAGGAGTCTGTCGCACCAGTCGTGTTGACGCGGCTGCCAGCCGCGCCGCGACCACGTGCCCAGTGGGTCCTTGTGGGAGCGGCTTCCAGCCGCGATGGGTGTGGCGACGCGCGCAGGGCCAATCGCGGCCCACTGGGAGCGGGTAGACACGGCTGCGACGGTGTTGTCTCTCCCGATTGGGGGTCGCGGCTGGAAGCCGCTCCTACAGGATGCCCTCCCGTGCGGATACCGGCGCGGCTTCCAGCCGCGCCAACACCCATGGAGGCGACGAGTGACGCGGGCTCGACGTCCGCGGCGGGCTCGTAGGCCAAAGGAGCGGCCGAGAAGTCGTGCTCAGGCCGCGACGCTACGCTCAGAGGCCCGCAGAAGCCACTCACAGCCATCTCGCCGCTAGCGACCCGGCCGGAAGTGGCCTCTTCGGCCGGGTCGCCAGTGCCTATGGTGCAGTGGCCACGCCAAGTGCCGACTGGAGCGCCCGCTGCAAGCTGTCCGGGTCGACGTCGGTCAGGATCGTTACGCTGCCGATCGCGGGGACCAGCGGGAGGCGCAGCCGTCCCGCCTCGATCTTCTTGTCGGTCTCCAGACCCCGCCGGGCACACTCGAAGTCCACCCCCGGCGCCGCCGTGGGCAGACCCGCGCGCTCCAACAATGACACCTGCCGCGCGACCGTTGCCTCGTCACACAACCCCAGCTCGCGCGCCAGGCGCGCCTCCGCCACCATCCCGATCGCCACCGCCTCCCCATGGCGCAGAGCCCACTCGCCCGCGGCACGCTCGACGGCGTGTCCGATCGTGTGCCCGTAGTTGAGGCAGGCCCGCGCCCCCTTGTCGTACGGGTCCTCCGCGACCACCCGCGCCTTGATCTGGCAGTTGCGGGCCAACACATACCTCACGGCCAGATCGTCAAGCCGCATGAACGTTCCGAGCTCCTGCTCCAGGTAGGCAAACAGCTCCGCGTCGGCGATCGCCGCGTGCTTGATCACCTCCGCCAGGCCGCTCCGCAGCTCGCGGGCGGGCAGGCTCCCGAGCGTCGCGCTGTCCACAACCACACCGGCGGGCTGGTGGAAGGCGCCGATGAGGTTCTTGCCCCGGGGATGGTTGACGGCAACCTTGCCCCCGATGCTCGCGTCAACCTGCGCCAGCAGTGTCGTCGGCAACTGGGCGAAGCGGATCCCCCGGCGGTAGGTGGCGGCAGCGAACCCCGCGAGGTCACCCACGACTCCCCCTCCCAACGCGAACACGACCCCCGCACCATCGATCCGGAGGTCGACCAGCCGGTCATACAGGTCGGACGCCGTCTGCAGGCTCTTGCTGGCTTCGCCATCGGCCACCTCCACCAGCGCGGCCTCCCAGCCCCCCGCACGCAGGCTCGCCAGCACCCGGTCGCCGTACAGGGCAGCGACCGCGGGCGTGCTGATGACCGCGGCGCGGGCGCCGCGAGCCGGCGGGGGACACAGC
>CAZIWQ010000746.1:744-4127 GCA_964542355.1 uncultured Armatimonadia bacterium | reverse complement strand
CCGGACCCCCTCCAGCATCAGCCAGCGCGACCCCCAGTGCTCGATGGTCGCCACACCCTCGTAGCCGTCGCGCATCAGCGTCTCGAACACCTCGCGGTACGTGGCATCGGTCTCCCCCACGGTCTCGATGTTCTTGCACCGGTTCGGCTTCACATGGACATGCCGCACGCGCCCCCGGATGAGCGGGTACCCCTCCGTCAGTGGGTGCTCGCCGAGACAGGCGGCGTTGTTGGCATCCCACGCCACCATGAGATGATCGTTCGGCGTGACGGCCTCGATGATGCGGGCAATCTCCCCGCACGTGCCCGAGCACGTGCTGCCCTCGCACTCCAGGCAGAAGTAGACATCTTCCTCGATGGCACGCCGGCCGATGGGGCTCAGGCGGGCGGCGATCTCCCCGATCAGCTCGTCGAGGTTCGGGCGCGGCAGCTCATGACGGGTCGGGGTCCAGAAGGCGAACCCCCGGATGATCTTCGTCCCGAAGACGTGCGCGAGCTCACACATGCGGTCGAACCACTGCAGGTGCGTCTGGTACTCCTGCTCATCGCCCAGCGTGCACTTGCCCACCGGGGAGCCGATCACCGCGACCCGGGCGTCGTAGCGCGCGAGAATCTCCTGCACCATGTGCACCACCGCGTCGGGGCAGTCCTGGACCGCGGTGCCGAAGATGTTGGTGCGCAGCTCGATGCAGGTCGCGCCGGCCCGCTGACACAGGTCGACCTGCTCCTCGAAATCGGGCGAGACCTCGTCTGAGAAGATGCTGACCTCGATCATGGTCACTCCTCACCACAGCGTGCTGGTGCTCAGCTAGGGACGATTCTCTGGGTGACACCATGTCGCTTCTGGTAGCCTCACGACATCGCCAATGTAGCCCCGAAGGGGCGGCCGTCCCGCCCTGCGGGCTACAACGACCCGGCCCGTCGGCCCTGTGGCTCCCCTTTCCGGGTCGGTGCCAGGCAAGCAGAATCATCCTTAACACGGCGCTAGTACGCCCAGAAACGGTATGTCGCGAACTTCCCGACGGCCCCGACGAGGCCCCACAGGCCGCCCACGAAGAACTCGCCGATCACCAGCCCGATGAACAGCGGGAGCAGGCACTTGTAGAGCTTGTGGCCGCCATAGCGGATGACCAGCCCCTTCACCGCCCACGCGACGAGCAGCGGCACCCACAGGAGACTGATGAACCAGATGCTTGAGGCCGCGTAGCCCACGGGATGGAACGGCCACCACAGATACCGCTGTCGCAGCGCCAGCAGGCCGAGGGTGAAGCCGGTGCCGACGAACACGGCACCCAGTCGGCCCGCATCGAACGGCCGCGGGGCGTTCAGCCAACTGGCCGGGCGCGTGAAGGCCCCGTTCCCCAGGTACGGAGAGTCGGTCGTCAGGGTCCCGAACCCGTGCCGATAGCCCAGATGGAGCATGCTCCAGCACCCCGCGACAACGCCCACCACCATCGCGATGCACAGCGGCACCAGCATCTCGCGCCCCGCCATCGCGCGCCGCTCGCCCAACGCCAGGCCCTCGAGGCTGTGCGGCATGGGGTGGCTGCGCTGTACGCGCTCCAGCCACCACAAGAGCCCCAGGCCGAGGATGTTGCGGCGCCCCAACAGGTGCGTGCCGCCGATGTTGACCATGCAGTCCAGCGGACCGGTGAACAGATCATGCACCGGAAGCCCGAACTCGGCTCGCATCCGGGTGATCGCCAGCGAGATCAGGAGATAGCTCACCAGGTACACCACCGCCGCCGGCACGGACACCTTGAGCTGGTTGGCCATGAACCCAACCAGCACGGCGAGGCCGGTCGCGAGCCCGCCCAGCACCACCCCCGGGGGAAGCGCCGGGCGGCGTTCGCCCGGCATGGTGCCGGTCCCCAGCGCGCTCCCCAGCAGAGCGGCGAAGTGGTGCCGCCCCACCCACAGCGCCGCCACGGCAATCCCCAGGTACGCGCCGACCGTCTGCTCCTTCACATACGGGAACGCCGCCTGGTGATGGCCGAGGAGATAGGCCACTACCATCTCGGCCTTCCAGAACCAGTGGAAGAACCAGCATGAGAACAGGAAGTCCTGCGGCATCAGGTAGCCCAGCCCGATGGCGAACGGGTAGACCGACACCCAGGTGTTGCCCATGGCACGCCAGGGGTAGGCCCTCAGCATCGGCGACAGGTCGCGCGCGGTCACCTTGATGCTCGGCAGCGACGGGTACAGGTACGCGAAGCCGTTGAGCACGTCGATGCCACCGGCCAGTGCCAACCCGATCCAAAAGAAGCCGCTGCCCATCAGGTCACTGGCGAGAAGCTGAAAGCCCGGACGCGTGAGCTGGAACGGAATCTGCGTTAGCGGGTAGCTGAGCTTCTCCTGGTCGGTCCAGCGCCGCCAAACCATCAAGTTCAGGCACGTCATCACCCCCAGCAGCACCAGCACGAACCCACCCCACACGACGAGCGGGGTGACCCAGGGCGCGAAGTGCTCCCACGAGTACAGCGAGGCATCGCCCTCCCAGAACGCCCGCGCCGCCCGCGCGTCGTTCATCAGGATCGGGGAGGACAGGTGCTCCGCGAACAGGTCCTCCCACCGGTTCTCCGGGGTGGCGAAGTAGACGGCGGTGGGGAGCATCAAGACGAGCACCTGAAGGAAGTCGTGCCCGACGACAGCGCTGGCGAGGCTGACCATCGCGTAGACCACGACCAACTCGCGCGGATCGAGTGCCCACGCCGGCAGCCAGCGGCGCAGCGCCAGGTTCGCACCCGACAGCACCAGGAGCACGAACACCGCATTGAAGAACAACGACTGCATGGTGGGCTGACCGGAATCCCACACGAGCTCCATGCTGTGGATCCAGAGGGCATTGAGGGGGATCAGGACAACGCCAAGGAGGATGGCCCTCAGGCCCGGGCGAAGCGAGGGTGCAGTATGCTCGGGCTGTGACTGCATCGTGGGCCACACTCGTCCGCGGGGGTGACGGCATCGATGTGAGGAATTCGCCCCCCGACCCCGGCATCCCTTGGCGCAACCCGCGATCGCGTCACCGGCCGACTGGCATCCGCCGGCGAGCCAGTTCGCTGGCATAGTGCCGCCCCAGCGTGGCGGCATGCTCGTCGGCCCAGTCGGTCAGGCGGGTCGTCCCCGCAGCCGGCGCATCGACGCAGAGCAGCCCGGCCATCAGGCCGGCCACCTCGTCGCGCGTCAGCATGACATCTCCCATCAGCCGCCCCATCAGCGCGGCCGCGAGGTAGCCGATGCCCGCGGGAACCGACACGATGGGCCTGCGCTTGCCGATGGCCGCACCGATCGCCGCGACCAGCTCGCGGAACTCAAACGTCTCCGGCCCGATCGCCTCGATGACCGCGTTGTCGCCGCTGCGGCCCTGCTCGACTGCCACGCGGG
>CAZIWQ010000746.1:0-734 GCA_964542355.1 uncultured Armatimonadia bacterium | reverse complement strand
GGGCCAGGTCATCCACATGGATCGGCTGCAGCCGGTACCTGCCGTCACCGAACACCCCGAACACCGGCAGTCGGCGCAGCACCCAGGCAATGTTGTTGACGAGGATGTCCTCTCCCCCGAACAGGACGGCCGGCCGCAGGATGGAATACGAGAGGCCGGACTCCGTGAGCGCCTGTTCCAGCAGCGCTTTGCCGCGGAAGTACTCCAGCGGCGAGCTCGCCGACGGGTTAGTGATGCTGACATGGACAATGCGGCGCACTCCTGCCTCGCGCGCGGCCGCAAACAGCGTCCGAGTGTTGTCCACCGCGCCCGCGTGAGTGAACGCTCCCCGGTAGTTGAAGCGCACCCAGTAGGTGTTGTAGAGCACGCTGACCCCTTGCAGGGCCTGTACCAGACCGGGCGGGTCGTCGAAGCTCAGCGGGAAGGCGGTGATGCGGTCACCGAGAGGATTCGGCTTGTGCAGTGAGTTGGTGAGTGTCCTGACCTCGCAACCGGCCTCGAGCAGGCGCTGCGCGATGTAGCGGCCCGAGTAGCCGAAGGCTCCGGTCACTGCATGGATCTCGCGCGTCGGCATGCGCATTGCTCCTCTGCCGTAGGTGCTGGGGGAGATAGGTGCGCACCCCGGCTCAGGCTTGTCGCGGGCGCGCGTTCCATTCACTGTCGACAAGCGCCTTTCGTAACGACCCCTGCCCGGCTTGTCCGGCAGGTGAGACAGACTGAGTGGCTACCAGCGG
>CAZIWQ010000745.1:0-4128 GCA_964542355.1 uncultured Armatimonadia bacterium | reverse complement strand
CTCAGTCTGTCTCACCTGCCGGACAAGCCGGCAGGGGTCGTCACGGAATGCGCCTATCGATAGCCTCCGGACCGCGCGCCCGAGACGACCCCGGGCCCGCGTTCTCGCCTACCCTAGCGTCTATGGGGGTGTGGGAACGGCGGAACGGCGGGGGCGTGGGATGTGGGGTCTTCGGCCGTCTGCCGTATGGCGCCGGGCCCACGACAACCATCATGCAATCGAGGAGTCCCCCTGATGACCGATGACGGCAAGCTCAGCATCCTGGTCTTTGGCGCGCACCCCGATGACTGCGACCTGCGCTTTGGTGGCACGGCGATGCTCTACCGTGAGCTGGGGCACGAGGTGCGGTTCGTCTCCATGGCCAACGGCGATGCCGGGCACTACTGCGAGGGTGGGGGGCCGCTGGCGCAGCGGCGCTACGCGGAGGCCCGGGCGGCGGCGCGTGTCGCGGACGTGCGCTACGACATCATGGACATCCACGACTGCGAGCTGGAAGCCACGGTCGAGAACCGCAAGCTGGTGATCCGGATCATGCGGGAGGCGCGGGCTGACCTGGTGCTGTGTCACCGTATGAACGACTACCATCCGGACCACCGCGCCGTGGGTGTGCTGGTGCAGGATGCGGCCTATACCGTCACCGTACCGAACGTCTGTCCGCTCACCCCGGCGCTGCCGCGCGCGCCGGTGGTCGGCTACCTGTTCGATGGCTTCACCGATCCGACGCCCTACCGCGCGACCGTGGCGGTCGATATCGACGCGGTCATGGAGCGCAAGATCGACATGGTCGACTGCCATGTCTCGCAGATGCACGAATGGCTGGTGTACGAGAGCTGCGGGCTCGAGGGCTACCCCGCGGACGCCGCCGGCCGGCGGGCCCACTTGTCCGAGCGGATGTACAAGCGCTTCGTGGGGGTGGCCGACGCGTGCCGCGAGGCCCTCGTGAGATGCTATGGTGAGGCGCACGGGAGCCAGGTGCGGTGCGCAGAGTCGATCATGATCTCGGAGTATGGGCGGGGGCTGCGCGAGGAAGACTGGCCGGTGTACTTCCCATTCCTGCCCAGGTGACTCGCCGCCCCGACGCAGCGCTGCGCAGCGGCCGCGGGGGCCGGTCCATGCCTGCAGGACCTGCGTAGTCCCTGGCGAACTCGCTTATCGAGGGGCAGCGCCCGGTGGCTCGGGCCTGGGGAACGGCCGCTCCTTCGTGGCACGGACCGCCGAGCGGCAAGCGATCGCGGGAGGAGGAGCAAGCAGAGAGCGGGGGAGGAAGACGGACCCAGCGGTGAGTGTGCCCACTGGCGGGATGCTGCCGCCGCAGTTGGGCCACCGGAGCCTGCCGCAAGCGCCGTTCTGGATCGGGCGCGCTTCTCGTTCGAGGAAAGGGGTTGTAGGCCATGGGATCCTCTCTGACTGCCGTGCTGATGGTGTTGCTGCTGGTCGCGATGGCTGTGCCGGTCTACGCGCTGACGTGCCCGAACTGCGGGAAGGAGTGGCCGGAGGGGAGGAAGTTCTGCGGGAACTGCGGGAGCAGGCTGCAGGCGTCGCCGCCGACCACGCAGGCCGCCCAGCCCGTGCCGGGTGAGTGGGAGCGGTACACCTCCCCAAGCAGCCTGTTCACCCTCCAGAAGCCGGCGGGGTGGAAGGTGAAGGAGAGCTTCGACCAGGAGGCGGGGACGTGGTCATGCCTGGTGACGGACCCACGGCGCGGCTGGCAGACCTCCGTGGACTACGGGATCAGCCCGACGGGCCGCGATGTTGGCGCGCTTGCCAACCACATCCTCGCCGGGATGCTGCCGACGATGCCGAGCCTGAAGCTTGCTCCGACAGCGAAGGTACGCGACACAGGGAAGAAGCGGGTCATCGTGTTCGATGGGACATACACCCGGGGCGGGGAGGGAGCGCGGCGGTTCCGGTGCATGATCTCCGGGGGCGACGGGTCGATGCTCAGCGAGAGGATCGAGGCACCGGAGGGGGAGTTCGATCAGGCGGCGCCGGTGCTCCTGCAGACGCTCGCGAACCTGCGGGTCGCCAACCTGCTCTCGGCCGCCGAGGGTGAGGGCGCGGCGGCGGGCCCGGGCGTGCAGCTCGTGCCCCAGCAACTGGGCAGCGGCTGGGCCAAGTTCAGTGCGCCGCCGGGCTGGGAGGCACACGACCTCGGCAAGGCGCACTGCATCATCACCGATCCTGCGCGGCGGCTGATCTTCATGGCAGGCGGCGCGTCGTTCATCACCCCACGGTACTACGTGCAGGGCGTCCGGGGCGTCATCTGTTCGCCGTTGTTGAGCCCGCACGAGGCGCTGGCGCTGGCAACGACAACACCGGGCCTGGGCTCGAGCTTCCGCTTCGCGTTCGTGAAGCCGCGGACCGACCTGACGGCGATGGCCCAGGCATTCGCAGGTCCGCTGAGGCCCGCGGCGGTGGAGGAGTTCGGCTATACCTTCAGGAATCGCGAGGGCGTTCCCTACACCGGGTTCAGTTGTGGCGGGGTCGCGGGCGACGCCATGAACGCCGGCTGGCAGCTCTGGCACTTCTCCATCATGGCACCTTCGGACGCCTTCGACAGCGCCTTGCCGACGCTCGCGGCTGTGATGGCGTCGTATGAGATCAACGGCAAGCTGGCCGGGAAGCAGATCGCGACCAACATGGCGGCCTACTATCGCGGGCTGGCCCAGGTCAGCAAGCAGATCGCGCTGAACTCAGAGCAGATGCGCCGTGAGAACCTGGAGATCATGACGAACAATGATCGGGCGCGGGACTACCAGTCCTACCAGACGACGCGCATGATCATGGAGGAGACCGACTACCTGCTCGGGGCGTCAGACTATGTGCGACAGACCCAGGACGGGCTCTATGACTCCCGGGGCCAGTTGATCGTCCCCGGACGCGAGGCGGCAGAGAGCGTCACCCGCAACATGCGGGAGATCAACACGAAGGAGCTGTTTGAGCAGGTGTTCCGGGGCCACTAGCCCAGAAGAGCGGCCGAGAAGCCGTTCTGAGGCCGCGACGATACGCTCAGATGCCCGCCGAGGCCACTCGCAGCCGTCTCACCACGAGAGACCCGGCCGGAAGTGGCCTTTTCGGCCGGAACCCTGGCGAGGAGGCCGGAGATGACGCCAGCATTGTGCTGTACGAGACGCGCGCCGATTGCCCTCGTCGTGATGTCCGCCCTCATGCTGCTGAGCTCCGCCGTGCCCTTGCTGGCCGGTGATGAGCGTCCGAACACCGCGGCACAACCACCACTGCAGGGCTGCTCAGTGGCCTTCGTTCCCTTCAGACTCGCAGCCAACTGCGGCATCGGCGCCCGACTGGACCCTGGCCTCAAAGGGTTGTTCGAGGCCGTTGGCTTCAGCGTCGTCTCGGGCACGCCGGTTACCGACGCCATCCGAACAGTGTGTGGTGATGCGGTCGTCGCGGCGGGCTCCGGAGGCTTCGCCTCTCTCCCGGAGGACGCGATGACCCGGACGGGGCGCCTGCTGGGGGTGCAGTACGTGGTTTGCGGCGACATGGTCCTCAACTCGGACCGCACCTGGTATGGCCGGGCTTCCGCAGCAGGGACCCTCACCACCTCCATCGTCGCGGTGGCCACGGGCAAGACCGTCTACGCCCCCGGCAAGGTGCAGGCCAGCAGCAAGGAGAACGTCCGCGGCCAGGTTGCGGTGGCGGTGTTGCTGACACCGATCGGTGGGCTGTTCATGGGTGGGAGCAAGACGAAGCATGAGGGCGCGGCCTTGCAGCACCTGCTGGTCAAAGCCTACGATCCCTTCTTCGACCAACTGAAGAGGGCGGCGGCGCCCCCTGCCGGCGTCGCTGCCGGCCCGGTCGCGGCCACCCCCGGCGCATCCACCTCGGCGGCGCAGGCTGCCGGGCTGACGCTGGAAGCGTTGTCACCCGGCGATCTGGACACCATCCGCAAGTTCGCTGGCCACGGCGCCGGGGGGCTGGTGACCCAGGTCGCGCCGGGCTCACCCGCCGCGCGTGCAGGCTTTCGGTGCGATGATGTGGTGTTCAGCGTGGCGGGCAAGACGCTGGATTCCATAGCAGCAATCGAGCAGGCGCTGACTGCCGGAGGGGAGCTGAAGGTCCAGGTCGGGCGACCGATGGCGGCCGGCGGGTTCCAGGCGGTGGACCTCG
>CAZIWQ010000744.1:0-4155 GCA_964542355.1 uncultured Armatimonadia bacterium | reverse complement strand
CGTGCTCGCCGACGGGAAGAAGGCCGGGGGGTACTGGAACAAGCCGGAGGTCTTCGATCAGTGGCAGGTGGAGAAGATCACCGACCCGAGGCGGCCGAATGCGGGGATCGTGAAGATCACCTCCGAGCCGCCGGACCTCGGCCTGCGCAAGGAGGTCACAATCGCCGTCGAGCCGGGTGAGAACACCGCCTATGTCTATAGCCGCATCACCGCCACCCGCGATGTGATGCTGGAGGGCGACCGGCAGACGATCTACCTCTTTGCACCGCGCAAGGACTATCTCATCTGGGTCGACGGCCAGGAGCTCACACCGGCCGACGGGGCCGGGGCGAACATCCAGCGCAACCTCGTCTTCCGGCAGAACAAGAACGGCGCGGGCGCGGCGGTCGTGTTCCTCGACCGCTCTGTGCAGGAGTACCCCGACGCAGCCCGGGGACCGTTCGGCTCCGTGCACTGCTATGAGACCGACAAGGCCAATGGTGCCGACTGCTCGTGGGGCAAGGGCAGCGGCAGCATGATCCAGGGCGACTTCCGTACCCAGCAGTATGCCGTCGTCTGGGGCGATGGTGACCTGCGGGAGCAGGCGGAGGCACTTTCCGCCCGAGCGCTCAAGGGCGAGCTGACCGCCCGGGTGTATGCCTTGCCGCGCCTCACGGTGCCGACCGACCTCGTCTTGACCTCCGATGAGCTGCGCACCGATGAGCTCGACTACGGCGCCTGGACGCCGCTGCGCACGCAGCCGACAAAGAGCCCCGCCACCTACCAGCATTCCACGTACCTGTCGCCCTCCAATGCCCTCACCGCGCAGAGGATCATCGCCGGCTATGCCCGGAAGCGCCCGATGCTGCTGGTACGCGGACCCTTCGGGCGGGTGGTCTTCGGCCGCGACGACGGTCTCGTGCATGGCATGCAGCCACGGGTCCTGGCGGAGTCGTTCCAGGGCAGCTATCTGAGGGAGCATACCCCCGACTGGGCGCCGGGTGGCACGATGTCCATCGTTGCGACCGACGCGCAGAAGGTCGAGCTGTCCTGGCGCAGCGCCGAGGCCGCGCGCCGCATCACGGTGTGGGCCACCGGCCTGATCGAGAGCGAGTGGACCCACGGTCCGCGGGCCCTCAGCCTGTTCGTTGGCTGTCACCCGTACCACTATCTGTCTACCGATGGCAAGGGGGCCGTGCGCTTCAGCCAGCTCCTCCAGCAGCGCCGCGTAGTCCCGGATGCCGCGCGCATGGCCATGTTCGGCTACCGCGACGCGGCGCTGGAGGTCAAGGTGCGCGGGCTGGCCACGGAGGCCGAGGAGGTCTGGCTCGACTCCGGCGAAGTCGGCTGGGAGTGGATCACGGAGTATGCCAGGAGGAACCCCAATGACAAGGCGCGGGTCGAGGCCCCGTTCACCAACTGGGTGCGGCGCAACGCCGCGCTGACCTATCTGGCAGGGGGAGCGATCCGCAAGCTGGACCTCACGGCCACCACGGCCGACTATGCCCTCAGCTATCGGGTCTCTGAGGACGGGGCCCGAGTGATGCAGGCCGTGGATGAGCCAACGTTCGCGCGACCCGTCAGCCCGGCGGCGACCGCCGTCTCACCGGTCACCGTCCGCGTCAAGCGCAGTGCGCTGAAGACGACGCGCCTGTGGCCCAACGACTTCCACGGCTGGCAGTTGCGTCCGCTCAAGCTCGTACAGAACAACCCGCTGCCCGCCACCTATGAGCTCCTGGTGACGAGTGCCGAGGCAGGGACAGTGCAGTTCGGCCTGGAGCAGCCGGCCTGGCTCGCCTCGGCGATGATCGAGTCGGACGCCGAGCCGTTCCAGCTTCGCGGCAGCTCGGCTCCGCCGGTGGACAAGTACCGGCAGCAGCCGTTCTGGACCGGCACCGCCCCGGCGGTGCCGGTCGCCGCCGGGACGCCCAAGACCGTCCTGCTGCGTCTCCAACCGGTGGGCGAGACGCTGGGGGACTACCGCGCCACGCTGCGTTGGCGGGCGGGCGATGTCACGGGGAGCGCGCCGCTGCGGCTGCGCGTGATCCCCTCAACCCTCGTGGACCCCTACGGCAACCCGCTGGCCGGCAAGGAGGATCAGCGCTGCTTCGGTCACACCGGCGGAGCGGTGCACCCGGCGTACCTGCGCTGGTACTACACCGGCGCCACACCCGAGGATGAGGACGAGTACCTGCGCCTGTGGGGCGAGCAAGGCCTGCGCAAGGGGCTCTGGACCCGCGACATCGGCTTCCTGCGCGAGTACATCACCGCCTACACGCAGAACGGGGCGGGCGCGTCGGGCCGGCAGAAGGAGTACTTCGCGCTGCCCCCCGACGAGTTCGTGAAGCGGATGCGCCAGGACGTGGTGATGCGCGCGGCGCGCTTCCCCTACCGCTACCGCGTGTACCTGGCCGATGAGATCTGGGAGATTCTCGGCGGCTACAAGGGCCGCCGGTACATGCCGGTGCCGGAGGTCGCCCGCTGGGTCGGCAACCTCATCGCCGACTGCCCGAACCCTTGCTGGTTCTCCTTCATGCAGCCGGGCGTCGATGATCGCTACCAGACGCTGCTCCCCAGCGACATCGCCGAGCTGTTCTACTACTGCGGGCGCGATGAGGCGTTCCAGGCCTACGTCCACAAGCTGGTGGAGCCGCGCCTGGCGCTGATCGAGGACTGGAAGCGAGACCCGGAGCTCGCCAAGCGGGCCGGCACCGGCGACATCCGGCCGATGTTCAGCTTCTGGATTAGCGGGCAGCTCCATGTCACCGACTACCCCACCATGCGCCGGCAGCACTGGTACTGTCGCTACAACGGCATCGACATCATCATGTTCTGGGTCTTCCGGCCGGACGGCATGCTCTATGCCGACCGCATCGGCTGCAACTCGGTGCTGGGTGCCGGCCAGGGCCAAGTGCTGATGACCGACCGGTCGCTCGCCTGGTCCGACCTGTGCGAGGATATGGCCTGGATCACCCTCGTGCGCATGCTCAAGGCGCAGGCCGCCCCGCCGCTGCGGGGGCGGGTGGAGGCGCTTGAGAAGCAGGCCGGCGAGGCCTCGCAGCGGGATGACTTCGACCAGGCACGCGACCTCCTCGCACAGGCCGTGCGGCTCATGGCCCCACAGTATGGGAACCTGATTGGGCCCCACTTCTACTCGCCCATCAAGGCCGAGCCACTGCCCAACCTGCACGCGCAAGACGAGCAGCTCACTGCGCGGCCCCCGCGCAAGACCGTCACGGTGCGCAGGCTCAAGGGCGGCCATCGCCCCGCACCCACGCTCGACGGCGTCCTCGATAACTCCTACCTCGAGGAAGGGGTGCTGCTGGAAGACTTCGGGCTGCTCACGAGCCACGGCAAGCCCGAGGCGAAGACGACCGTGCACCTGGCGTGGGACAATACCGGTCTCTACGCGCTCTTCACTTGCTCCGAGCCGAAGATGGACAAGCTGGTCGCGAAGCCGGAGCTGCCCCGGGATGCAGAGGTCTATGCCACCGACTGCATCGAGCTGTTCGTCGACCGTGCGGGCGACGGCAAGACATGGCTGCAATTCGTCGTGGGTGCGGGCGGAACGGTGTTCGACAAGCGCACCCTCGTGAAGACCCAGGCCAACCGGCAGTTGCTGGTCGAAGAGGTGAAGGAGTGGGACCCGCCGTACGGGGTCCGCACGCGGCGCGAGGCCGACGGCTGGGTCGCCGAGGTGCACATCCCGTGGGAGACGCTCGGCGGCCCGCCGACGCCTGGCTCCGCCTGGCGGATGAACTTCGCCCGCGAGCGCCAGCCGAAGCCTGAGCTCTCGACCTGGTCCCCCCAGGAGAACAGCTTCGGGGAGCCGACGCAGTTCGGCGAAGTCCGCTTCGTCGAGTGAGACCGGGGAGCCGCCGCGTCGTTGAGACGACATCGCCAGCGGCCGCTGGCTGTGCCGTTGCCGTGTGCCGTTGGTAGGAGCGCTCCCCCGAGCGCGACGGGGAGGCGGCAACCACCCGCCACGGCACACACCAACCGCCGCGAGCACCGTGATGGAAGCGGGGCTGTCTGCCGTGCGCGTGGTGCATGGTGAGCACCGCACCGGCGGGGCACAAGTCCCCGCCCTACAGACGGCCACGGCGGCGGGGCACAAGTCCCCGCCCTACAGACGGCACATCTGCCTCACCCCCGTCCCCTCTCCGTTCCGGAGAG
>CAZIWQ010000743.1:0-4160 GCA_964542355.1 uncultured Armatimonadia bacterium | reverse complement strand
TGACATCGGCCCGGAGGCCCGGTTCGTGCGGCCGCCGACGGGCTGGCCAAGAAGCCGCGGCGTCGTCTCGCCGCGGCCCTCTCGGCGCGGCGTGCAGGTGCCGGCAGCGGCGGGCAGGAAACAACCCGCGACACGACCCCTCCAGGAGGTGCCCCGGATGACGAAGGTTGCCATGATCGGCGCAGGCAGCATCGTGTTCTGCAAGACACTCCTCAACGACATGCTCGCCACTGAGGCGCTGCAGGACGCGACCTATGCCCTGATGAGCCCGACGGAGAGCAAGTTGCGGCGCGTGGAGGCCTTCGCGCAGCGCATGGTCAAGGAGAACGGCCTGGCGGCCGAGGTGTGGGCGACGACCGACCGGCGCGAGGCGATCCGCGACGCCGACTACGTCGTCTCCATGGTGCAGGTTGGTGGCGTCGACGCCTTCAGGCACGACTACGAGATCCCGCTCCGCTTTGGGGTGGACCAATGCATCGGTGACTCGATGGGCCCGGGGGGCATCCTGCGCGGCCTGCGCTCCATCCCGGTACTGGCCGCCATCGTCCACGACATGGAGGCGGTCGCCCGACCGGGCGCTCTGCTGCTGAACTACACCAACCCGATGGCGGCATGTTGCTACGCCCTGGGCAAGGTCTCGCCGGTGCCCTTCATCGGGCTCTGTCACGGGGTTCAGACCACGCTCGACCTCATCTCCGGCTACGTGGGCGTCCCCAAGCCTGAGATCGACTTCCTGTGTGCCGGCATCAACCACATGGCCTGGTTCCTCAAGCTCGCGCACCGGGGGGAAGACCTCTACCCCCGCTTCAAGGCCAACTGCGAGCAGCCCGAGTTCTACGTGAACGAGAAGGTGCGCATCGAGGTGATGCGGCACTTCGGGTACTTCATGACCGAGAGCACCGGGCACCTGTCTGAGTACCTGCCGTGGTTCCGCAGTAGCGAGCGGGCGCTGCAGCGGTACTGCGACCAGCCCGCGTTTGGGGGCGAGAGCGGCGCCTACTACCGCTGGTGCGCCACGGTCGCCGAGAAGTACGCGCGCGTCGATCCGCTGGAGTTCGAGTCCCCGGTTCTCGAGCCGCGGAGCGCCGAGTACTGCTCGTACATCCTCGAGGCCAGGCAGACCGGGGTGCCCTTCCGGCTGCAGGGGAATGTGCGCAACGATGGCTATCTCACAAACCTGCCCCCGGGCTGCTGTGTCGAGGTGCCGGTGTATGTGGATCGCGAGGGGCTCCACCCGCTGCGCGTCGGCGATCTGCCGGTGCAGTGTGCGGCCCTCAATCAGTCGAACGTCACGGTGCAGGGCCTGGCCGTGGAGGCGGGGCTGGCCGGCGACCCCGAGCTGGCCATGCAAGCCATCGCGCTCGATCCGCTGACCGCGACCCGCTGCACACTGGCCGAGGTGCGCGAGATGACCGCGGAGCTGCTCGCGGCGGAGGCACAGTGGCTGCCGCAGTTCGCCGGCAAGACACTGAAGATGACGCCATACATCAGTATCCCGGAGGGCACGGTGCCGGCGGAGGTGCCGCTTGACCCCGCGCTGGCGATCGGCAAGCGCTTCGGGACACTGGTCACGCGGGACACGGCGTAGACGGCAACGGCGGCGCAGGCAGCCGCGACCCTCGTACTGCCATGCACAAGGAGATCATCACCATGGCCCCTGTCAGGATCGGCTTCGTCGGCGTTGGCGGGATGGGCCAGTGCGCCCATCTGCGCAACTACGTGACCGTGCCCGACTGCGAAGTGGTCGCCCTCGCTGAGGTCCGCGAGGGACTCGGCAAGCGCGTCGCCGCGCGCTACGGAATCCCCCGGGTCTACCGCGACCACGAGGCGATGCTCGCCGCCGAGCAGCTCGACGGCATCGTCGCCTCGCAGCCCTTCACGCGCCACGGGAGCCTGGTGCCGCAGCTCCTGCGGGCCGGCATCCCCGTGTTCACCGAGAAGCCGCTCGCGGGCGCGCCCGAGCAGGGCGAGAAGATCCTGGAGGCCGTGGCGAAGAGCGGCACCTGGACGATGGTGGGCTACCACAAGCGCAGCGACCCGGCCACCATGTACGCGCGCGCACAGATCGACCGGCTCAAGCAGAGCGGCGAGATCGGGGCGCTGCGCTACGTGCGCATCCTCATGCCCGCCGGCGACTGGGTCGCCAGCGGGTTCACCGACCTCCTGCGCAGCGACGAGCCGTACCCGGAGCTTGAGTGGGACCCTCCGGCGCGCGACATGGATGAGGCGACATACAAGGAGTACACCAGCTTCGTCAACTACTACATCCACCAGGTCAATCTACTGCGCCACCTCTTTGGGGAGGCCTATCGAGTGACCTACGCCGACCCGGCGGGTGTTCTGCTGGTAGCGCAAAGCGACAGCGGGCTCACCGGCACGATCGAGATGTCGCCCTACCACACGACCGTCGACTGGCAGGAGAGCGCCCTCGTTGCGTTCGAGAGGGGCTACGTGAAGATTGAGCTCCCGGCCCCGCTGGCGAGCAACCGGCCGGGCCGGTGCGAAGTGTACCTCGACCCCGGTGAGGGGGCGACGCCGCAGACGATCGTCCCCACGCTCCCGTGGGTGCATGCCATGCGGCAGCAGGCGATGAACTTCGTCGCCGCGATCCGGGGTGACATGCCCCCGCTGTGTGCTGCGCCGGAGGCGATGGAAGACCTCCGCGTTGCCTGCCAGTATATCGCCAAGGTGAAGGAAGCACGCGGCGCGTGACCGCAATCCGCGTGATGCCATTTCAGCACAGGGCCCCGGCCGGGGCCCCAGTCCAGGGAGGCCCACTGTGCCTATCAAGTTCCGCAAGGTCCTGATTGCCGACGAACGCTACGAGTCCGCGGGTGTGTTCGACGTCAACAACGATGGCGTTCCCGACATCGTGTCCGGCGCCTACTGGTACGAGGGCCCCGACTTCAAGCAGCAGCACTTCATCGGTGCCGTGAAGCCGGACGGCGAGTACTATGACGACTTCTCCACGATCCCGCTGGATGTCAACGGGGATGGCTACATGGACTTCATCACCGGCGGCTGGTTCGGCAACACCATCCGCTGGCGCGAGAACCCCGGCGCCGCGGGCGGCGAGTGGCCCGAGCATGTCATCGCCGAGACCGGGAATGTCGAGACCACCCGCGCGTGGGACGTCGATCGCGACGGGCAACTTGAGATTGTGCCCAACACCCCGGGGCGGCCGCTCGTGGTCTACAAGCTGGTCACGAATGCGCAGGGGAAGGGCACGGGCGAGTTCACCAGCCACGTGATCTTCGATCGGGCTCAGGGGCACGGGCTCGGCTGCGGTGACATCAGTGGCCGCGGGCGGGGCGACTTCGTCCTCCGCGATGGGTGGCTGGAGGCACCGGAAGACCCCTATCACGGGGAGTGGACTTTCCACGCCGAGTTCGACCTGGGTTCCGCCAGCGTGCCGATCCTCGTTGTCGACGTCAACGGCGACGGCCTGAATGATCTCATCGTCGGCTCGGCGCACAACTATGGACTTGACTGGTGGGAGCAGTCGCGCGATGCTGCCGGCGGGCGGAGCTGGACCCGCCACCCCATCGATCCGTTCAACGCCCAGTACCATGACATGCAGTGGGTGGACATCGATGGCGATGGGGAGTGTGAGCTGGTAACCGGCAAGCGGCATCGAGCCCATTGCGGGCACGATCCCGGCGAGTATGATGACCTCGGGACGTACTACTTCAAGTGGAATGGGGAGTCGTTCTCGAAGCAGGTCATCGACTATGGCCCGATCCGCACGGGCAAGGGGTGTGGGATCTACTTCGCGGTGGCAGACCTGCGGGGGACCGGCCGCCTCGACATCGTCGCCCCGGGCAAGGACGGCCTGTACGTGTTCTACAACGAGGGGCCGTAGGCCGTCGGGAGGGAGCGGGCGCCGTCGGTGTTGGCCGTTCGCCGTCTGTAGGGCGCGCACCTGTGGCGCGCCGCCGTTCGCCGTTGTAGGGCGCGCACCTGTGGCGCGCCGCCGTTCGCCGTCTGCAGAATCCCGAAGCCCCGTCAAGGCCGTTGTCATCAGCCACCTGCCGACGTTGGCGTGCGCCCTACCGGCCTCACCCCCCGGCCCCCTCTCCGTCCCGGAGAGGGGGTGTCAGCAGGTTGGGTACCGGGACGCGTGGCACGCCGCCGTCAGACGTTGTCGTTCACCCCTCTCC
>CAZIWQ010000742.1:0-4181 GCA_964542355.1 uncultured Armatimonadia bacterium | reverse complement strand
GGGATGACGGCGGCGAAGCCCACCGACCCGAACGGCCTGGCGCCGATCCGCATCTACCAGGACGACTGCACGGAGACCTTCCTGTCGACGGACCAGGTGGCGTTCTCGCACGTGATCGTGTCCGCCGCTGGCGCGCGCCACTGGGAGCAGCAGAACATCGGGCGCCCGAGTGCCACGTGGTACCCGACTACCCAGGTCGCCTTCAACCCCGACTGGGACGCGCAGGCCGCGGTCGGAGAGCACGAGTGGACCTGCGAGCTGCGCGTGAAGCTCAGTGACCTGTATGGTGAGTCGGTCGGCGGCGAGCAGAAGCTGTTCGTCAACTTCACCCGCCACCGCACTCAGGGTACCGAGGAGAACCTCACCTACGCCCCGGTGATCGGGCAGTTCTATGCAGTGCCCAGGGAGTTCGCGCCGATCACGCTCCAGCTCCCGCCGCTGACGACCCCGGCCGTCAGCCGGGCGATCCCCGGCAAGTTCACTCGGACGCTCACGGTTCCCGACCTGCTCATGGCCGGCGCACCGGTGAAGCTCATCCAGGGCGAGGGTGCGTTCCGGCTGCCCGCCGCCCCCACGATCACCCCGCAGGACGTCGCGATTGACCCCGGGGTACTGCAGACGCTCGCGCAGGCTCTGACCGTGCCCGGCGGTGGCACGGCGCAGGTGACCGTGCAGGTCGGCGACGTCTTCGCCGACCCGGCGCTGAGCCCGGAAGATCGCGCGAAGCTCGCCAGCCCGGAGGCGTTCAGAGTCGAGCTCAGCCCGGGGAGGGCCACCATCACCGGCCGCACCCGCGACGGCGCCCTGCGCGGCATCGCCACCCTGATCCTGATGGCCAACCGTGCGCGCTGCACGAGCGCTGCCACGCTCCCCGCACTCACTCTCTTCGACGCCCCGCGCCTGCCGTTCCGCGGCCTGATGGTGCAGCTCGACCGCCGCATCGTTGATGTGGCCTTCCTGCTCCGCCTCAACAAGCTCCTGGTCTACCTCGACAGCTTCGGCGGGCCGACGCTGTTCCCGTTCGAGAGCTATCCCATCGGCGGGAAGCGCACCACCAAGCAGGAGCTCGTGGACCTGTTCAACTACGCCCGCGCGCGGGGCATCGAGCCTATCCCCTACTTCGCCTCCTGGGGTCGCGTCCAGTACCTCAAGGTCATGCCCGGCGGCGCAGACCTGCTGGTGGACGACAAGGACGTGCTGCAGGGGGGCTACCGCAACCTCGATGTCGCCCGGCCGGAGACGCACAAGGTGATGCTGGCCCTGCAGCAGGAGATCATCGACACGCTCCACCCGCAGAGCTTCTGCATTGCCATGGACGAGGCGCACTTCGGGAACATGGTGACTTCCGCCGCGGCGAAGGCGAAGCACTGGAAGCCCGCGGACTGGTACGCCGAGGCGCTCAACGTCAACGCCGCGTTCCTGCGCAAGCAGGGCATCCGCATGATCATCTGGGGTGACATGATCGAGCCGACGCACAACGGCCCGAACCTGGACATGTGCGGTCCGGAGCTGCTGGCGCGCCTGCCGAAGGACATGACCATCTTCGACTGGGAGTACAGCGGCAGCCGCGAGGTGACGGAGGATTTCCCCTCGATCAAGCTGTTCCGCGAGGCCGGCCTACCGACGATCGGTTGCCCCTGGTTCGCCCCCAAGGGCGTGGCGCGGCTGGCTCACTCGATCGCGAAGTATGGTGGCGAGGGCCTGCTCCTGACCGCCTGGAACAGCTCGTCGCCGGAGGGCATGCCGAGCGAGTGGATCCGCGCCTGCGCGCTGACGGCCTATCTCGGCTGGTCGCCCGAGGACTGCGACCTGGACCACTTCACGTTCGTCCCCGATGCGATCATGGAGGGGGCGGCGTACTGGCAGCGCGCGAGCTTGCCGGCCGGGGAGATGAGAGCCGTCGCCGCGCCGCCGGGACTGACCAGCGGTGCGGCCCTGATCAAGCTGCTCGGCCTGCCCGCCGGAACGCGTTCCGACTTCATTGCTACACCGTTCCGCAACTACCGCGGAGCCAGTGTCGACTTCTTCCGCCAGGACGGGCAGCCCGCGGCAGTGGCTCTGACCGGCCGCGACTATGCCGTCGTGCGCAACGGCGACTTCGCCCGGGGACTGAGCGGCTGGTCATGCGATACTCCCACTGACGACATGGCGTTCACGACCGAAGGGGGCGCGCTCAAGCTCACGCGAGTGGCAGGCAACGCCTTCCGCCGCGCCTTGCAGGACCTACCGCTTGACGGGAAGCGCGAGTACGTGGTGCGCTACCGCGTGAAGGTCGCGGGGTCGGGGATGGCCCGTGCCTGGACCTACTCCGGTGACGCGAAGTTCCAGTGGGATGAGTCCAAGTGCGTCTTCTCGGCGGCCACCGAGCGGGACTGGACGGTCAAGGAGATGGCACTGCCGCCGGGCTTCAGCGCCCTGCGCATCTCGCTGAGCGTCGACGGCCCGGGGACCAGCGCCTGGTTTGACGATGTGGAGGTCGTGGAGAAGGGCGTCGATCCCGCAACGCTCGCGCCGCAGCAGGCCGTCATCCCGGTGAATGCCACCGCGCGGGTGGTGACCTTCATGCATGCGACTTCGCGGCAGGTGCTGGGCGAGGAAGACATGCACGGCATCGCCAAGAAGTATGCCGGCATCACCCCGGGCGAGTACCGGGTCTGCTATGCCGACGGGACGGTGGAGGTCGTCCCGTTAGCCTACCGGGTCAACATCGTTGCCGCGAACGACCCGACGTTGGGGCGGGAGACGGACGTGGGTCTGTTCGGGACCGTGGGTGGCTCGGCATTCATGAACCTGCCGACGTTCACGTGGGTGAACCCGCACCCGGAGAAGGGGATTGCTTCCATCGAGGCCCGCTCCGGCAACTCCAGCCAACTGACGCTGCTGCTGTTGGGGATCGCGCTGGACTGAGGAAGCCTGCCGTCCGCCGTTGCCGTTCGCCGTCGCCGTTCGCCGTGGTAGGAGCGCTCCCCCGAGCGCGAGCCGTTTGCCGTTTGCCGTTCGCCGTCGCCGTTCGCCGTGGTAGGAGCGGTCCCCAGACCGCGAGCCGTTTGCCGTTCGCCGTCGCCGTTCGCCGTGGTAGGAGCGCTCCCCCGAGCGCGAGCCGTTTGCCGTTCGCCGTCGCCGTTCGCCGTGGTAGGAGCGCTCCCCTGAGCGCGAGCCGTCCGCCGTCTGCCCGTCGTCACGAGCCGGTTCGACGGGTCTTCGTGGCCTGCAAGGCAGGTCCCCGTGTCCGCCACGGCGAATTTCCGTGACAGACAGGTGCTTACTCGCCGAACCCCGTCTGATGCGGGGATCCCAGTGACAGAGGAGGAATGAGATGAGACGAGGTTTCACTCTGATTGAGCTCTTGGTTGTGATTGCGATCATCGCCATTCTGGCGGCGATCCTCTTCCCGGTGTTTGCCCGAGCTCGCGAGAAGGCCCGGCAATCATCCTGCTTGAGCAACATGAAACAGCTCGGCCTCGCCTTTTTGCAGTACGCGCAGGACTATGATGAGATGTGCCCCCTCAACTACCAGTACCCGCTGAACGCCGCGGTGGGATACCAGCTCTACCAGCATCAACTGAGCCCCTACGTGAAGAACCGGCAGATCTTCACGTGCCCCAGTCGGAACACTACCCAGGTCGGCTACGGACTGAACATCTACGTGGGTGGCGACTACAACGGGCCCTACGTGACCCTTGGCAGCTTCGCCAACGCCGCGAACACCGTGGTGATCGTCGAGACTGGCGGCGGCAACTTCGACGGGGGGCTGGGCAACTTCTGCATGACGTACGTCGGCAGCTCATGCGCGAGTACCAGCCGAAGACCCTACGGTTGCGGCGCCACCACCATCGGCGAAGGCGCGCACAACGGCGGGAACAACTGGCTCTTCCTGGACGGCCACGCCAAGTGGGGGCGCAACAACGATTTGGCCAGGAACAACCCCCCGAACGTGTGCTGGCACCCGAACTAGCCTGAGACCGATCGCGCCCCTCCACGCCCGGACGGCATCCGCCGTCCGGGCGTGCGCTTGCCGATTGCCCTCGCCCTGTGCCGTGGTAGGGGCGCGAGCCGTTCGCCGTCTGCCCGTCGCCGTTCCCCGGGACCGCGATCCCGCCCTGCAGACATCTCGTGGGGCCAGTTCATTGGACGAAAGGGAGCGGGCTGGATGCGCAGATCGGGTCACCACGCCATCTCCT
>CAZIWQ010000741.1:0-4191 GCA_964542355.1 uncultured Armatimonadia bacterium | reverse complement strand
AGCCGCATCAGAACTCGAACACGACCATCTTCCACAGCAGCACGCTCGGGACCGTGACGGCGGTCTTGCCGTCCCCTGCCGGCTTCAGCGCGAGCTCGATCGCCTGCACCTGGCTCTGCTCCCACAGCTCCATCGGCTCCGCGGTCAGCAGGTACGCGGCCCGCGGCGCCTGGCCCCCGGAGGAGGCACAGACGACCGTGATGTCGCGCACCGGCGGGTTGAGCTGTGAAGTGGGGTTCTCCTCCACCTCCGCCGACCGGGGCGGGTTGATCAGATGCACGATGAGCTGCCGGCGGCCCGCGCTCGACCGATTCCACAGGCAGGTGTCCTGCCACCAGAGCGGGGCGGTGGCGCTGACCGCAACTTCCCCCTTCACGTCCGCGATCCACTCGAGCTGTGCGCCGAACAGGACCTCACTGAAGCGCGTGGCGAAGGCGCCCAGGTCGCCGAAGGGGAGCCGGCTGTTGTGCGTCCAGCCCATGTAGTCGCGGCCGCTGCAGATCAGCCGGAAGATCGACGAGTAGACGCGATCCACCATGTACTTGCCCCCGTAGCGCCGGAAGTCGTAGGGGTTGTAGACGCCCCCCCACTTGCGCACCTGGTCGCCCCAGCTCACCAGGCGCCGCAGGTACGGCTGCCACAGGTGATACGGGGAGGTCTTCTCCTGGTAGGTACAGCAGATCTCGTCCAGCATCCACGCCCCGCCCTCGCAGCGCTCGATGAAGGTCTGGCGCATGTCTTTCGTTTCCTCGGGCGAGGCGTAGTTATAGCCGAACGTGAAGTCGGGGAGCTCCTGATGGACCAGCGCCTTGACCCGCTTGACCGCGGCGGCACTGATGCGGTCGGCCTCCGCATAGCCAGGGGCCACTTCCTTGCCCGCAAAGTCGCGCTCCCCCGGGTAGACCTCCAGGTAGCGCACGTCGAGGCGTACGCCCTTGAATCCCATCTCCTTGCCACAGCGGATGAACTGGCGCGCGATGAAGTCCTGCACCTCGGGCAGTGAGTGGTTCAGCACGCCCTGGAAGTACACGCCCGTGTAGGTGTTGGGGTCGAAGTCGAAGTCGTCCTTGTGGCGGTACTTCTCCCGCTTCGCCATGTCGTAGACGGCCACTTCGCCATTGGCGTCGTAGAGGAACCATTCGGGGTGACGCTGGAACAGCTTGTAGCCGGCATCGGCCCAGGCGGTGCCGTTGACATAGGAGACCGGCCACATGCCGGCCGCCGCGATCATGGCCGTCTGCTGGCGGAGTGTCTCGCGGCTGCGATAGGTCAGCCGCCCCTCGCCGCCGGGGAACGGGTCCTCCGCAGGGGACAGGTCGGCGATGTCGCCCGGGGCCCACGAGAAGAACTCCCAGTAGGTCTTGTGCCGCCGCTGCCAGAACTGCACCGCCTGCCGGCTCTGCTGGCCCGCGGCCGGGCTGACGTAGAACATGCTGTGGCGGTCGCCGGTGTGGAACGAACCGTCATAGCCGTTGCCGGCACAGACCCACAACGGCAGCCGCGACACCCCAAAGTAGTCGGAGGCCGTGTCGACGACCTTGCCGTTGCGCAGCAGGCGGACCCTCAGCTCGCGCCCGTACTCCGCCGGCCCCAGTGTATAGCGGGCCGGGACGGTCTTCTGTTCGCCCGCCCCCAGCGTCGCCGGCACGCTGAACACCTGGTTGCCGGTATCGAGACCACTGAGTTCATCGCCGGCGACCGTGACCTCGCAGCCCTCCCCCGTGGGATTGGCCACGGTCACCTGACAGGTGACCGTCTCCTGCGGGAAATAGTGCACCTTGTCCACGCCCATCGCGGCGATGATCGGGCCCGTGAACTGCTCGACGGCGATCTGTGCGCGGTCGAGCAATAGCACCGGCGTGAGGCCCGGGGACTCGGGCTTGCAAGCGATGATGATCTCGGGGCCATACGTGTCGGGCGTAAGCGGTAGCTCCAGGTCGGGGAACGTGACGGGCACGTAGCCCCCGGGGCGGAGGTGGCTGCCGTAGAGCCGGCTCTCGCGGCTCGCGGCCCACTGGCCGGTCTGCTTGTCATGCGCGACGAAGGTCACCGCAACCCCATCGCTGATCGGCGGCAGCCCCTCACCGCGCACGCTCAGGGTGAGACGACAGCGGCCCTGCATGCTCATCTTCGGCGGGCTGAAGACGACGCTCCAACCGCCGGCATCTTTCTGGAAGGGGATGCGTATCGCCTTGCCGCCGGCGGCGGCCGGGTCGGGCACCACCGCCGCCCCGCAGCGCAGGTTGGCGGGGCCGACGAGTGGCGCAACCTCACCATGCCAGGCTGGCGGGGGCTCAGCCGCGGCGAGGGGGAGCGACACCAGGGCGAGTAACGGGAGCGGGCACAGGCGGACCATCGTCATGACCTCCGAAGCTGCGGGGCCGGCCGACGGCGGCGACCGAGACGTGGCAGCAGCGTGCTGTCAGTTCCTATTCGACCGGGCCACCGCCCGCGCCTGCTCCCTATGCTCTGCGTGACGCCAACGACACCTGAGCCCCCCCGACCCGGGTCGCCCGGCAGGTCGGCAGACCTGCCGAGGCGAACCTCCGCTCTCGACTGTCGGAGCCTTGCCGCGCCGCGTGATGGCAGGAGGAAGCCGCGAATGACAGCGTGCCCGGGACGACCAGTCCGATCCGCGCAAGCCCTGGTTCTGACCATGGTGCTGGTTACGCTGCTCGCCGCCCCCCTGGCTGCGCAGGCGCCGGCAGGCCAGACCACACCCCCACAACCGGGAGGCACCACGATGTTCGACAAGCCGCTTGAGACGGACCCCGACAGCGGCGCCGCCGTCTACCTGCTCGGCGGCGACACGCGGCCGGCCGACAACATCTATGGCGAACAGCCCTACGGCGACCGCACGGGCCGGCGCATCGCGATCCGCTACTACCCCCTGGACAAGCAGGCCGGTGGGATCAGCATTCTGGACCTCGCCGACGGCTCGCGGCATGAGGTGTTGTCGGGCAAGCCGCCGTTCCCGGCCTTCCACGCGTGGGGCGAGTGGCTCTACTATCAGCAGACCGTGGGCGACAAGCGCATGCTCCGCCGCTGCAACTACCTCAGCCTGCAGGTGGAGGATGTCGCGGTCCTCCCTCCCGACCGGGGCAGCTACAGCTATGGCACTGTCTCTCCCGACCATCGCTACTTCGCGGTGAGTGTGCAGACGGCGGGCACTCCCTCGAAGGTTCACTTGCTCGACCTCAAGACCGGCGAGTGGAGCATCCTGCTCGACAAGCCCGGCTTCCACGCCAAGCACGAGCAGTTCTCGCTGGACGGGCGCAACCGGGTCCTGATCCAGCTCAACCAGATGCCGGAAGTGAAGGTGGTCCTGCTCGAGGAGCTGGCGATCGGGGGGCAGAACAAGCCATTCCCGGCGGACCGGCCCCATACACCGCGACCCACCGGCCACGAAGCCTGGATTGGTGTCACCGACCGGGTCTTCTACTCCACCGCCTCGGATGCCGATAGCAAGGGCAATGTCTGGGCCGGCAAGGTCGGCGACGCTGCCCCCACACTCGTCTCTGAGGGCAAGCTCCGCTTCGGCCATGTCAGTGTCTCGCGCTGTGGACGCTACTGGATCGGGGACACCGGCGAGCCGGGCGTGCCCATCTACATCGGCAGCTTCGCGACCGGCAAGTGCAAGCGTGTCGTCTTCAGCCGCACGGTCTATGACGGGAAGCAGTGGTCGCACGCACATCCCTATCTGACTGCGGACAACCAGTGGCTGATCTTCGCCTCGAGCCGCGACGGACATGCGCAGGTGTACGGGGCGCGACTGGTGCATGGCTGGCTGGAGAGCCTGTGAGAGCCACGGCGAGCCGGGGCGATCCCATCCTGAGGAGCGCACGCGGCTTCACAGAAGCCGCAGCGACGAAGGATCACATTCCGCCTATCTACGCCTTCGGCTGATGCTGGTCCGTCGCCACAAAACCGCTGCGCGGTCTGGGCTCAGGATGCCTGGCAGACGGAACGACGCAACAATCAGCGGCGTCGAGACTCGCGACCTACGCGCTACGCCAGGCGGGCGCGACGGCCGGCGACTACTGGAGGCGTACCATGAGAATCGGGGTACCAAGAGAGATCAAGGACGGCGAGAGTCGGGTGGCCATCACGCCGGCGGGGGTCGATCTACTAGTCGGCAGCGGGCACGCCCATACCGTCATGGTGGAGCAGGGAGCCGGGCTGGGTAGCGGG